>JBFIJP010000062.1:0-13974 GCA_041600695.1 Thermoplasmatota archaeon
CATCCGTTCCTACGGCAACCCGTTCTTCATTGACGGCCGAGAGATTGGAAACCAGATTCTGGCAGCTCACGTCGTCTATGTGCCAGAAAAGATTCCCGTCAATTACACGGCGGAAGCCAATGAAACCCAAGCCCCCTCGGATGAGGAGGATTTCGGTGACGCCACCATCGATGTTGAACGCAATGATTTCATTGTCACAACCTGGCACGAACGGGCCGTCGATTGGCGCAACAGTACGACGGGAAAGAGTGGCTGGATCGATGCGGTCTGGACCAACAGCAGTTCCCGGAACCACTGGCAAGGTCTGGCCAAGTCGGAATTGATCGGCCCCTGCTTTGACGCCAGCAATCCTGTTTCCTGGAATGGCGACGTTTACGTTGCTTGCGTGGTGGACAAGGGTTACAAGGCCCGCAGCCGCGCCCGCGTAGGCGATGTGGACATCTGGCGCATCGATCCCCGTGATGGCACTACCCATCACATGGGTTTTGCAGGCATCAACGGCCCCAATGTCCGGCTGGCCACGAATGAGGATGGATACATGGCCGTCATGACCACCAAGGTGGTTGAGTCGCAGCAGGTGGACGTTGAGGCGTCGTTTGGTTGGTATGGCCGACAGTGGGCGCCAACCGGTAACATAGGCCCCGCCTTACACCAGATGGCTGGCGGCCGGGACATCGTTTCGGCCCATGTCACGGCGATCGAAATGACCGTCGATCAGAAAATATTGTATCTTGTTTACAAGGAATGGAACGGCCCCATGGATCCTGATTCGCTGCCCGATCCAGGCGCCATTCTGGCTGGCCAACCCCCCCGGATGAATGACTACCGCAAGGTAGTCGTGGCCATGACCCAGTGCACCTTCCCTCTGGCGGCCACGGCCATGGAATTGGGATCCGGCATCGACCCCTACAATTACCAAGCCTATATGGAAAACCCGTCCGGCTTCAACGATGTCCAGGATGGGCTGCAATACATCCGTGAACCCAACGGCGAGGAACTGGTTTACTTCGCAATCAGCGATTACGGCGCCATGCAATTCGGTGCCATCGTTTCGGCCGCCCAGGGCGATGTTTGCCCGGTTCCGGCCCCCATCCTGTCGGTTCCGCCGCCCCCGATTCCCCAGGCACTGGGCGCCGGGGCGCCAGCCAACCTCGCCGTCGGGGCCGTGGTCGGCGCGGCCAGCCTGGCCATGGTGGGCTACCTCCTTGCGGCCCGCCGCCGCGCACCTTCCCTCGTCACCGCGCTGGACAAGTGATTCTCATGCCTTCCAAACAACCAAAAACCAACGGCACCAGTTCGCGTGCCACGCGCGCCGCTGATGCCTCTGCTACCCCTGTTCCTGGAGGACTTTCCACATCCGACCCAGTCGCCTGGGTTGCGCGGGAGGGGATCACCGATACCGGGCGAATTCCCCTGCCCGAGCTGCTCATTGATGAGGTCATCGGGCAGGACGAGGCGGTTGAAGTCGCCAAGAAGGCGGCCCGACAAGGGCGCAACCTCATGTTATTGGGCGACCCGGGAACGGGCAAGTCCATGATTGCCAAGGCGATGGCGCAAATCCTTCCCGACCGAGAGTTGGAGGAGGTTGCCCTGTTCCCCAACGTGAAAGACTCCAACCAGCCGCTCGTACGTACGTACAAAGGTGGTGAAGGTCGCGCAGAGGTGGGCAACCTCGCACGCCTCGCGCGCCGCCGCCTCCGCTTCTACACGGCCTTTGAGTGGATTGTTGCGGGCGTTTTGGTGGCTGGGGGTATCTACGCATTCATCGATCTTGGCGGGTTTGCGGGAATCATGAGCCTGCTGATGTGCCTGCTCATCTCGATCATCTTCCTCTCGGTGGCTCGTCAGAGCAAGGTGAAGGTGAGCAAACTGGTGCCCAACCTGCTGATTGAACGGGCTGCGGGCGTGTCACCAGCACCGTACGTGGATGCAACCGGGAGCCACGCTGGTGCGCTGCTCGGAGACATTCGCCACGACCCCTTCCAGTCCGGCGGCATGGAAACGCCCGTTCATGAACGGGTGGAGCCCGGGGCCATACACAAGGCCAACGGGGGGCTTCTGTTCATTGACGAGATCAACGTGCTGCGACTGGACTCCCAGCAGGCCCTCCTGACGGCCATGCAGGAGAAGAAATACGCCATCGTGGGCCAGTCGGAGCGCTCAAGTGGGGCCATGAGCCGGACCCAGCCGGTACCGTGCAACTTCATTCTGGTGGCCGCGGGCAACATGGATGTCATCGCACCCACGGACACCCGTTACACGGGCCTGCACCCCGCGCTGCGGTCACGCATCCGTGGCTACGGTTACGAGGTGTACGTTCGGGCCATGATGCCGGATACCGACGACAACCGGCGCAAGCTGGTGCGCTTCATCGCACAAGAGGTCCGGCGGGACGGCAACATCCCGCACTTCGACAGTGCGGCGGTGGCCGAGGTCATTCGGGAGGCGCAGCGGCGCAGCGGCCACTCGGGCAAGCTGACGCTTCGCCTTCGTGAACTCGGCGGTCTCGTCCGGACGGCCGGGGACCTGGCCCTTGACGAGGGGAGCAAGATCGTCGGCGTCCAGCATGTCGTCGGCGCCAAGCGCATGAGCATGAGCCTCGAGCACCAGGTGACCCTTCGCGGCATTGAAATCACGACCGCCCAGGAGGCGCTCCAGGTGGAGGGTGAACTGGTCGGCACGGCGCGCAGTTGTGCCTTCATGGGCACCGGCGAGACTGGCGAGCCAGCCGGCATTGTGGTCCCGGTGGAAGCGGATGCCACCGTCAGCAACAACAGGAACAAGGGGACGCTCTATGTCGCGGGCGGGCTCGATCGTGATGCCGCCATCCATGACAACGTCAGTGCCCTTCTGAAGCGGGTGCGGGGCGCCGACATGGCTGGGCTCGACATCCACGCGCAGGCTCTCCTGCAAAACGTCGGCGCGGATGTGCGGAGTTTGGCTGCCGCCACGGCCGTGGCGTGCTTGAGCGCGCTCGAGGATGTCGCGGTGCGACAGGACACGGTGGTCATTGGCGCCTTGGCCGTGACGGGGCGCATGCGCCCGGTGGAGGGAGTGACGCAAATGATCGAGGCCGCAGCCGATGTGGGCTACCGGCGCGCGATCGTTCCGGAGGCCAATGCCAACGATATCCTTCTGGAGCACGGGTACGCCGACCGGATCGAGGTGATCCTGGTGACGGACTTGGCCCAGGCGCTTCACCACTGCGTCAAGGGTTCCCGTACGCGAATCGCGGCGATCACCAACGCCTTGCGGCGGCGGGCGGGTCAGCCTGCGTAGCGCGAGTCGTTTCCAGCGACGCGGCGCCGGGCCGAAGGTCCGGCTGGTGCACGTCTGGGGTGGCGGGGCATCGGCCGCGGGCGCAGTCCCGCGGCCGGGCTCGCCTGCCAGAGGCGCGCGTGCCAGCGAGCGGGAGAATACGATCGCCTCGGCTGACGAGGCAGGAAGGCCCTGCTCCTGAACCGGAAATCATGACGATTCGGAGGGCCTGCTGATCGTGGCGGGCCGTCAACCGGCGGTCTTCCGGTCTACGAGCGCATCACACTGGCGACGAACGCGAAGATGGCGAGAATCGTGCCAGCAGTGGCTGCCAGGACCGCAATGAGCGACTGGCCAACCACGCGTGCGTCGAAGACCGGTTGCAGATCGGGCACCAGCGGCCACGTGAGGGCTGCAAACAATGCAACCAGGAGGACGGCTACCAGGGCGAGGACGAAGCCGACGCTGCGGCTCTTTCCTTTGCCGAAGTAGGCACCAAAGAGGCCTGCGAGGAACAGGGAGAGCCCGAAGCTCAGCAGGATCGTGGACAGGAAAACGGAACCAAAAGCTGCCATGGTAACCTCAGAATTTGGTCCCCGTCAGCGTTTTCGTGTCAACGACGCCCTCGATGGAGCGAATCTTGTTCACGATGACATGCCCGAGCGTGTCGAAGTCGCTGGCCTCAATCTTCGCGATGAGGTCGTACTCTCCGAAAAGAGGGTGCAGTTCGACGATCTCGGACACCTTGAGAAGCGTGTTGTAAACGTCGTGCTCCTTCTGGGGCGCGGCGCTGATGAGGACAAATCCGACTGCCATGGGAGCCAACCCTTGCGGAGTTGTTCGTACTGGGGCCGCGGGCTTAAGAGTTGCTTTCGGGCCAGCCCGATTTCCGGCGGACTTGGGGACGCTGGGAGGGCATGGAAGGACCAGCAGGTGTGACTTGTGTTTCGCTGATGTGCAACCCACAGGATCGCACATTCCTTCTTGCTGGAGTGGCTGTCGCGGCGTCCGGGGTGGCTCCCGCGTCGACTCGCACCCCTTGAGTATGCTGGGGCCCTGCGCGTCGCGTGGAGGTCGAGGCGAGCCATCTGGTGCCCCTGGTGGAGCGGGTGCATGGCAAGTTGCGGCCAGGGCGGCCGATGGCCCGGCCCCGGGTGACCTTCTACCCTTACGTGTCGACCAAGAGCACCGTGCGGGAGCGTGGGGGTCGCTTGCATGTGCGCATCAGCGACCACCTGTTGGGTGCTCCCGATCCGGTCATTGAGGGCGTGGTGTCGATCCTGCTCAGCCGCGTCCACCGGGTGCCCTTGGCGCGCGCTGACCCTGCCGCCGTGGCGGCCTACCAGGAGCATGTGGGCAGCCACCGGGCCGAGCGGCGCCGTCAGGCCAGCCGGCAGGAGCGGGGCCGCAAGTTCCTCGATCCGGTAGGCGACCACCGGAGTTTGCTGGAGAGTTATCTCCGTGTCTGCCTGGAGATGGACCTCGCCGTGCCGCAGGCTCCGACGCTGTCGTGGAGCAAGACCCGCAGCCGGCGGCGCTTCGGCCACTGGGATGCGGACCATGGCTGCATCGTCATCAGCCGGGTGCTTGACGACGCCCAAGTGCCCGAGTTTGTCCTGGACTACGTGGTCTACCACGAGATCCTGCACATCATCCTCCCCCCGGAGCGCGGCGGCGGTCGGACCGGCCGCCGGCGGGTGCACCCGCCCGAATTCAAGGCGGCCGAGCGACGCTTTGCGCGCTGGAAAGAAGCGGAGGGGTGGTTGGGGAAGTTGGCTGCGGCGCGGGCTGCAGCACCCAAGCGGCGGGTCAGGCGCTAAGCTTGGCGGCGTCGAGGCCCCAGAGTTCGTCCGGCCGATCGAGCCCCAACCGATCCATCTCCTCCAGGAGTTCCCGGCACACGAAGCCGGGGAATCCGGGTCCGCGGTACACCATGCCGGTGTAGGCTTGCACCAGGGTTGCGCCTGCGGCGAGTTTTTCGGCGGCGTCGCGGCCGGTGTGGATGCCGCCCACGCCGATGACGATGCCCTCGTCGGCGACGGCCTTGGCGGCGAGTCGAACGACCTGGGTCGAGCGGGCGCGCAGCGGCGCGCCGCTGAGCCCGCCCCGATCCAGGTGGGCCAGGTGGTCGGGCCGGGTCGTGGTGGTGTTGGTCGCGATGATACCAGCGGCACCTGCATCCATGGCGGCCCGGCATTGGGCCGTGATCTGTTCGTCGGTGCTGTCGGGGCTCAGTTTCACCAGCAGCGGCCGGCGGCAGTCCGCCTCGTCCATGACGCCCAGGGCACCCGCGACGGTCTTGCTGATCGTGGCCGGCTCGGCGAGGCCCCGGAGGCCCTTGGTGTTGGGGCTGCTGAGGTTGATCGTTACGAAGGCGGCGGGGCCGGCCAGGCGGGGGATCAGGGTGGCCAATTGTTCGTCCAGCTTGTCCAGCGCATCCCGGTTGGGGCCCACATTGACCCCGAGGGGGGCTGCATGGGGGCCTGCCTCGACGCGGGGCGCGATGGCGTCCAGGCCTTCGTTGGGGAACCCGAGGGCATTCACGAGGCCTTCGTCGGCGACGGCGCGCCACAGGGTCTTGCCGGGGTTGCGCTCCTGGGGCAGGGGGGTGACGGTTCCGACTTCGACGTGCCCGAAGCCCAGGGCGTGCAGGGCTGGGTAGGTCGCGGCGTTTTTGTCCATCCCGCCCGCGGCGCCCAGGGGGTTCGGGAACCGGGTTCCCAGTGTGTCGACTTCAAGGCGCGGGTCTCGCGTCGCGTAGTGCCGCAGGCCGGCTAGGGCGCGGCGGCTCCCACTCGCCCAGTGCAGGTAACCCTCTGCCAGCTTCTGCGCGCGCTCAGGCGGCAGCTTGAACAGGGCCCAGCGGGCCAGCGGGTACGGAGGGAGCACGGGCGGCGCGACGGGGGGTCGGCTCTTGAATGGCACGCCAGTTCCTCCAGGCCCTCGTACTGCTGCCGACGAGCGTCCGCCGTTCCACAAGACTCTTGATACCTATCAAAAATTGAATTGTGGTTGATTCATGTCATCTCCTGCTCCGCTAGCCCTCTTTGCCACCCTCCTTCTGGCCTTCGCGCCGGTTGCCTCTGCTGATCCCGTCGCTGACGCCGGGCTGGCGCTCCAGTGCCTGGGAGGCTACGGCACCGCCGTCGGCAGCGCGGTGCTTGCTGCCCAGAGCGCCATCGCCCGGCACTCCATCACGTTTGGAGCCGCCATAACCACCGTAGCCATCGTCGTCGGCTTTGACGTGGCCATCATTGCCCTGATGGCAGGCAGTGATACCATCGACCATACAGGGGCGTTTACCGGCGAGGTCGCCGCCAGCCCATTCGGAGCCATGCAGAACATCCTCACGCGTGAACGGGCGACGCTTAGCGGTGCCGTGGCTGCGGCGGGACCCATAGCGGTCTTCGCTGTGGGGGGCACCATACCCCCCTCGGGGAGCTACATCGTTGACAGTGGTCGCTCGGCGGAGCAAGCCCTGGTCGTCATCGTCGACGCCAGCGGGGTGCTCCCCTGCGTGTAGCTCCGCCAGGGCTCGAAACGGCCCTCGGGGCGGGATCGGAGGCCCCTCTTGGCGCCTAGATAGATTTGAATCCGAACCTTGCATTTCTGTTCTCACTGCATGTGCAGGGAGGTACCATGTTTGCCCGGTTGCTTTGTTTGGTCGTCTTGTTCACGCTTGTAACACCGGTGTCCGCCGAATCAGTGGGCGACCTTGTGGGACTGCGCCACGCGTCCGGCCAGGACCCCGTAGGCCAGTGGATCGCCTGCACGCTCCAGTATGTCAACGAATTGATCGCCACAACCAACGGGTTCATGGCTGACACGGTGGTCCCGTTCGTGAATTGGGTAGTGGCGTACCTGATCGTGCATGCAATGACCAGCATGTCTGTCATCGAACCATTGATCGCTTACTTGCAGGTGGTCGTCAACGCCCTGTCCATCTTCATCAGCGAAGTCATGGCAGGCAACCCCGGGCCCGCTGCCTCGGCGTTCCTCCTCACGGTCTACGGCAGCACGGCTGCCTACGCCATGAATTGGTACGATGCCCTGACGGGCGCCGCCGCCCGGGTCGTGCAGGATGTCATGACTCACGCCGTCGATCTTGGCTACGATACCGTGGGTGCGGCTTCAGCGGCGGTTGGGGCGAGCGCCTCCTACGTTGGCTGTGTCCTCCCGTAGGTGCGGCTGGGCGCGTCCCGCCCCGCCAACCCCTGATTCCCACCGGCGCGGTCGATCGGGCGCACGCATCGGCGGGCCCAGCCAGACCAGCCCAGGCCCCCACCGGCCCGGGTGTCTGGCCAGGAACCGGCCGCAGTGGGCGCTCTGGGAGCGGTGGGCCCCCCAGTCACGCGGCCCTGCACTAGGCCAACAAGTGTTCGACTGGGATTTTGAATAGGGAGGGCTTTGCCAACGCATGCGAACACTCCTTGTTCTGCTGCTCGCCATGGGCCTGCTGGGCGGCTGCGCCGACGACGACGACGATAACCCGGCTGATGCCACAGCCGCCCCAACACCGGCTCCGGCGGCCGTGATCCTGCCCGACAACATCACGGACACGCACGATGTCCTGCTGGCGCAGGACGTTGGCAACTTCATCCCCGTGAGTGGCCCGTGCAGCAACCCCACCAGCGCCTGCTTCGTCTACGAATTCACGGTGCCAAACGACATCAACGGCAGCGTCGATGTCGCTGCCTCGCTGAGCTGGGGCAGTGTGGCCAATGACTTCGACCTCTACCTCGTCCAAAACGGCGAACAGGTTGCCGCGTCCGGGGACGCCGCCACCACGAGCGAAGGATTCGCCACTGCCATCGGAGGAGGAACATACGAGTTCTGGGTGGTGGCCTGGCTGGTCGGTTCCGACACGTACCAATTTGACGCGACGTTCAGCCACCTGCCCCCCATCGACTGGGAAGACGACGAGCCCTGAGATCGCCCCGGAGCCAACCCGCACCCCGGCCGCGCCAGGCCGGCCAGCTAGGCCCAGGCGGTTGCCCCGCCGGGGCCACTAGCCAGCCTGCGGCTACCCCGTCGGCTTAAACGGCGCCGCGGCCCTGGCGACCCCGTGTTCTCGAAGGTCCTGATCGCCAACCGCGGGGAGATCGCAGTCCGTATCATTCGGGCCTGCCGCGAACTGGGCGTGGCCTCCGTGGCCGTGTACTCGGACGCCGACAGGCAGGCGCTCCACGTTCGTGTGGCGGATGAGTCGGTCCATGTCGGCCCCACGCCCAGCCGCCAGAGCTACCTCGATCAGGATCGCATCATCGAAGCGGCCCGCCAGACGGGAGCCGAGGCCATTCACCCCGGCTATGGCTTTCTGGCCGAAAACGCCGGATTTGCACGCAAGGTCCAGGGCGCCGGGCTGATCTGGATCGGTCCATCCCCCAAGGCCATGGATATCATGGGCGACAAGGTGTCCGCACGGGCCGCGGCCGAAGCGGCCGGCGTCCCCGTGGCCCCTGGCAGCCAGGCGCTCGCGGATGGTGAGGCGGCCGCGGCAGAGGCGGAGCGCATCGGCTATCCGGTCATGCTCAAGGCGTCGGCCGGAGGGGGCGGCATCGGCATGCGCATCGTTCGCGACGCCGGCGCCATCCGGGGTGAGTTTGAGTCAGCCACCAAGCAGGCCGCATCGGCGTTCGGCGTCCCAGATGTTTTCCTGGAGAAGTTCATCGAGCGCCCCCGCCACATTGAGGTGCAGGTGCTGGGCGACGAGCACGGCCATGCCATCCACCTCTACGAGCGGGAGTGTTCCATTCAGAGGCGTCATCAGAAGCTGGTGGAGGAAGCCCCGTCCCCGGCCCTGAGTGACAGCCAACGCGAGGAGATCGGTGCCCGCGCGGTCGATCTGGCCAAGCGCATTGGTTACAGCAATGCCGGGACCCTGGAGTTCCTGTACGAGGACGGCCATTTCTATTTCAACGAAATGAACACACGCCTCCAGGTGGAGCATCCAGTAACCGAATTGGTCACGGGCGTGGATCTGGTGCAGTGGCAGCTTCGCATCGCTGCTGGCGAGCAACTGACGCTGCGCCAGGAGGACATCCGGCTGCGTGGCCACGCCTTCGAAGCGCGGATTAACGCCGAGGACCCTGCGCGTGGCTTTTTGCCCAATCCGGGGCCGGTGGAGCGCCTGCGGTTCCCGGCGGGGGAAGGCATCCGCGTTGACCCGGGACTGTACCAGGGCTGGACCGTTCCGGGCGCCTACGATTCCATGGTGCTCAAATTGCTGACGCACGATGATGATCGGGCGGGGGCCGCGGCACGCATGCGGGGGGCGCTCGGGGGTTTGAAGGTGGACGGTTTCGTCACCAACGTGGCCTTCCATGAGCGCCTGTTTGCCCACCCCGAATTCCTGGCGGGCCACATGTCCACGCGTTTTCTCGAAGAACATGACGTCATGGGCGGCGAGGGGGGCGACGCCGGTGCTCGGCGGCGCCGTGCGGCGGCGGTTGTCTTGGCGTTGGCCGAGGCGCCAGGTGGAGGTCTGGCGGGGCTCCATCTACGCCAGCATGCACCCCCGGTAATTTCGGCTCGACCAGGTCGGCGGGCCAGGGGGAATTCCTGATGCAAGTGGACCTTACGCTGGACGGCCGATCCTACCATGTCCAGCTTGAGCGGTCGGACGCAGGATGGGAAGCGGTGGTTGACGGCGAGCGGTTTGCTGTGGCCGTGGATCGTTCAGGCCCCGGTGCCGTGGTTCGTGCAGGCGGTCTGGCCTTTGTTGTCCAGCCGGGGGCGACCGATTCCGTCATCGTCGACGGCCGTACGCTTCCCATGCGCCTCGAACACTTGCATGGCGTGGCAGGCCTCGGTGAGAGTCACGGCAAGGCGGGGGCCGTTAAGCCCCCCATGACGGGCCGGGTGGACGAGGTGCGCGTCAAGGCGGGACAGACCGTCAGTCGTGGCGATGTGCTGTTTGTGCTTGAGGCGATGAAGATGCGCAACGAGGTTCGTTCGCCGGCCGACGGCCTCGTGTCTGAGGTTCACGTCAAGGCGGGAGCCAACGTGGACCCCAAGATGACCATCGTGACCCTGACGGCCGCCTGACCGGGCGGGTGCCTCTGCCGGCTGCTGGCAGGCCAGGCGCCACCGGTCTGGCCAGCGGCTACGAATCGTCAACCGGCGGGCCAATCCATGCGTAAAGGTCCCCGCGAAGCTCCTCCACATCCTGCACGATTCGGTCGGCGCCCGCGCTGCGATGACTGTTTGCATCTCCATGGCCCCAAAGCACGCCGACGGCCCGGGCGCCGGCTGCCTTGGCCGCTGCGATGTCGTACACCGTGTCGCCCACCATGGTGGCAGCGCTCGGCCGCAGTCCCAACCGGCCACATGCGGCCACCACCGGGGCGGGGTCCGGCTTGAGGGGCCGCACATCGTCGTCGCCGACCACCGTTTCAAACAGTTCCAGAACCCCCAGGTCGTTGAGGAGCTGGATCGCCTCCTGTTCCCCCTTGGTCGTGACGATGGCCTGCGGGATCCCCGCCGCGTGCAAATCAGATACCAATTCGCGGGTGCCGGGGTAGAAACGTACGGCCCGCCAGCTTTGCGTCGTGAACACTTCCCGGTAGCGCTGCACCATCGTTTCGACGGCATCCGGGTCCGATGTGCGAAGCTGGAGGATTTCCCGCAGCGGCATCCCAATGAGCACATCGCCAGCGCCAAAGGCCTCGAAGCCTGCCTCCGCCACCACGTGATTGAGCGTCCCGCGAATGCTGCCGTTGGGATCAAGCAGGGTTCCGTCAAGGTCCCAGAGGACGATTCGGCTCACAGCCGTCCAGCCCCCGTTTAGCCTCAAGACCCTGTCGGAGGGCCCCGGGGCGGGAGTCGGTGCCGATGGTGCGCGATCCAGCGGTAGCCAGCGTCGGCGGCGGCGCGAATCCCCGGCAGCGGGTACGCCATGGCGGCCATGCGCCAGATCAGGTTGCCCGGGTTGGGCAGGGCTGCCAGCACTCCTGCGACGGCCGCGGCGCCCTCGGCGACGATCATGTTGCCGTCAGCATCGGGCCCCTCCACGAGGAAGGCGGCCCGCTGGCAGCTTTCGTCATCGATGCCCGCCATGTGGCGCAGGTTCCGCTGCTGGAGGCAGGCCTCGAACCGTATCGTCCGCCAGGCTCCGTGCATGACGGCCCAGTCCCGCCAGCGCTGGCACATGGCGCAGTCGGCGTCGTACAGGACCACGCGTTGGATGGGCGGCGGTGGCGCCGGCCGCCACGCGGCTCCGGCCCACGCTGCGACCACAAGCGTGGCCAGTCGGGCTACCAGGGAGCCAGTGGACCTGGTCCGCATGGGGACATGTTGGAAACCGGAGCCCAAGGAAGTTCCGCCGGGGGAAGAGGGGCAGATGGTGGGATTGTGTGGTTGGGGCCTTCAGTCCTTGAGGGGCTCGCCGTCAATCCCGCACGACGCGTCACCCAGACGGTGCCGGTTGACTGCGATGTACTGGTAGCCGATGTCTTCTGCCTCTCGAATTAGGCTTGAGCGGTAGAGCAGGCCGCCGATCCGGTGGGGGAGGTTGCGCCAGCCCGGAAGCAGTTCGAGAACACCGTTGACGGCGCCGGCGCCGCGCCGACTGGTGGTGCCGTCCGCGGCCTGTTCCACCAGGAATGCCGCATCGACGCATTGGGCCTCGGGAATGCCGGCCGACTCCCGAATCTCGGGGGCGTGCTGGCAGGCTTCAAACGCAACCCGGTCGCCGGCACCGCGCTTGAGCGCCCACGCCACCCACTGCTGGCAGAAGCCGCAGTCAGCGTCGTAGAGCAGGGTGCGCTTGACACCGTCGTCCTTTCGTGCCAGGATGCGCCAGACGTCGCGGCCCATCCAGGCGGTCATGATGGGCGCCACAATGGCCCCGGTGATGAACGCGATGGGGAACAGGTCGCCCCACTTGGTCAACTCTACCAGGGGGAACAGGAGCCGGATGATCGGCTCGGCTCCCATGCCGCTGGCCAGGCCGGCGGTCATGCGGGGTGCCACGAAGAGCAGCAGCAGGAGCCCGGCACCCATGGTTGCGATGGGGATCAGTGGGGAGCGGCCGGGTTCCGCCGCCACCGGCTGACTGGGCAGGAGGCGCTCCAGCCGCGGGTTGCTTCGCCGCAGCCGCAGCAGCAGGACCCCGGTTCCAAGCATGATCAGGAGGTACACCTGGGCATAGAACGTGAGGTCAGTGAGGGTGCCCAGCAGGCCGTGGAACATCAACGCACAGCCGATGGCCAGCACGGCGAAGCGGTCTGACACGAAGGTAATGATCAGCCCCAGTTCGAGCAGCACTGCCATCCAGGCCGCCACCTGCGCCGCGTCGGGGTTGGCGATGAGCCAGTCCATGACGCGGGTCAGCCAGGCCCACTGCTCGTGGTTCCAGAAGGCATCCAGTTGCTGGCGGGTCGCAAGGAACCGCTGCATCTGGCCGGGGGCGAGGAACTCGCCGAAGTACACTTTCATGAAGCCCGACGAGAAGTACAGCAGCCCTGCAAAGCCCAGGAAGACCTTCAGGTTCCAGTTGGGCCACGGGATGGGCGTTGTTCCTGCGGGGGGCAGGCCCCGCCGGCGGCGCAGCCATGCGTCGACACTCAGACGGTGGCCCCAGTCGCTCAGCGCCATCACGATGAACAGCAAAACGAGCGCCTGGCTGTTGTGGTAGAGCTTGCCAAACGAGTGGATCAACATGCCCAGTACAGACACGGAAACGGCGGCCACAGCCGTCGACCAGCGGGTGGCGAAGCCGGCCGCCATCAGCAGCGTGGATGCGGCGGCTGCGAACCACACCAGGTCCGCGTAGCCTCGCGACGGCATGCCGCCCAGCAGACGGCCCAGCGAGATCGGCACCCACAGGCCCGGCGGCAGCGCCTCGAACTCCCACAGGAGCGAGCCCATGTAGATGATGTTGACAAAGAGGAGCAGCGACGCGCCGATGCGCAGCGCCCCCAGGAAACGGAGGGTTCCCTCGTCGATGGTTTTCTCGGGAAGCCGGGACATCAGCAGCCGCCCTCCTGTGCTCGCGCAGAAGCCCCGGATGGCGGCCCGCCCGGGAACACCTCAAGGCCGTGCGACGGAACCAAGGTCAGCACTTCCAGGCGCTCGGTGGCATCGGGGTCCCACACGTACTGGGTCACGGACACGAGGGTAATGGCGTACGGTGCCTCGTCCAGGTTGGCCCGACCCATGGCCACATCGACCCACTGGCACGCCAACTGGTGGTCCAGCTTCCAGGGTTCGCCGGGCTCCTGGCATGGGTTGGCTGGCGTCCCCCACTGTAGCGGGCAGCCAGCGTCGAAGGAGCGGTGGACGGCGCGCAGCGACCGGAAGCCCTCGATGGGCGTCATGTCGTGTTCGGGGTGGAAGGCCTGATGGCTCCGTATGGTTGTCGTGTCAGCGCCAGGTGCAGGCAGCACGACCAATTCGTACTCGGGGATGATTTCCCCCGCGGGCAGCGAAAACACCGGATACGCGGTCATGGGGTACATCTCACACTGCTCACCACAGGCGAGGGTAATCGAGAGATTGACTCCCCAGGATGCAACCAGGAATACGGCCGTCATCCACGGCAGATGACGACCAAACAGAACCACGAGGCGCCGAACCATGCTGGATGGCCACAGGGGAGGTCCTTTTTCCGCCTTTGTGCACAGTCCTGGCACCGTGCGGGTTCTTCCCTGCGCAGGCAACTAATTGGCTGCGGCCCCGATGGGGCGCATGGCAGGACGGCAGGGTCATCAATGG
>JBFIJP010000063.1:0-13895 GCA_041600695.1 Thermoplasmatota archaeon
AGTGCACATCGTTTTCGCGGGTGCCCGGGAGGTGCCCGTGGGTGGGGGTCCGGCCGTGCGCCACTGGTGGGCCATGCCGGACGGAGAAGGCAATGAGGAAACCCTGCTCGGTCGCACGCGTGGATTCCGGATGGACGTATCGTCGGATGGGGCGACGGTTGCCACGCGCTTGAACGAGGAGAGCGTCGGATTCATTCATTGGACACAAGGCGGGGCCTTCCAAACGGATGTCCTGCCAGGCCATGCCGTCGGAGCCGTCGTGCCCGTCGGCCCGATCGGCTATGCCTGCGCAGGCGTTGGCAACAGCGTGGTCTTGTTGGAACGCGCCTGGGGGGAGGGGCAGGGCAGGTGGATGCCTGACCCGATTCCGAAGCTGGTACCCCTGGCTGGCCTCCTTGCCAGGTGCATGATGAGCTTGGAGGATCAAACACCGGTTGTTGCGTTTCAGGCGGGCTTGGAGACAGACATCTGGAGGCGTAGCGATGCCGGCTGGGATTCCACCTCCATTCCACTGCGCCGATGGAGCCTTTTGGAGGCCGGACGAGCGGCAGGGCTCCCGGTCATTTTCGGCGATGGCGGCGAAGGCACCGTGAATGGGTCAGGCACGAACGCGTGGTTTTGGACGCCGACCACTCGCGACGCCGTGGGCCCCTGGGCTATGTCACACGAAACGTGGGCTGATCGGCCGGTACTTCTGGATCATGCGGACCGCGTGGCTGCCGCTTCCCCATTTTGGGGTGCGCCATTCGTTTATCGGTTTCCTGGCCCCGGTGGATCGGATCGGCTGGATGATGCCAGACTTCGTTTGGGAGTGGCTGTTGCCGAATGGGACTTGCCGGCGGATGCGCTCCCCGGCCAGCGTGGCGCTCAAGGCGGTGCCGCGGTCGAGTGGGGCTAGCCGCTCCAACCGGTAGCCAAACCGACTTGGCATGATTATTCACGCCTGCTCGTGCATGCGCAAATCTTGAAGAGGCTGCTCAGCCGGCCCCAATGGAGCGCAACTATTCGCGCTTTCACGTTCTGCCGCACTGGCTCGCGCATAATGCAAGTTGTGGCGGAATTCCGCTGCAAACCGGGGCCTTCTAGAACCACGAAACGCCCTCAAGATCGGATGGAAGTCCGGGTCGCCCTCTACACCCGCGTCAGCACCGAAGACCAGGCGAAGGAAGGCTTCAGCCTCGACGCACAGCTGGATCGCCTGCGCCTCTTCTCCGGCGCGCAGGGGTGGACCATCGCGGGGGAATACGTCGACGAGGGCCACAGCGGACGCACCACCCGACGCCCGGCTTACCAGCGAATGATGGATGAGCGGCACAAGTGGGACACGCTCCTCGTCCTCAAGATGGACCGCATCCATCGCAACTCGCGCAACTTCATGCTGATGATGGATCTGCTCACCCGCGAGGGCAAGGGGTTCGCCTCGGTCACGGAAAGCCTGGACACGACGACGGCGATGGGGCGCTTCGTCATGGATATCATTCAGCGCATCGCCCAGCTTGAGTCGGAGCAGATCGGCGAGCGCGTCTTCATTGGCATGGAGCAGAAGGCGAAGACGGGCGGTGGCAGCTTGGGCCGTCCCGCGCCATTCGGCCTGACCTACGGCTCCGATCGGCGCTTCGAGGTGGTCGAAGCCGAAGCGCGGTGGGTGCGTGGGATCTTCGATCGCTTCCGGCAGGGCGACGGCAAGCAGGCCATCGCCAACTGGCTCAACGAGCACGGTCCGGCCACGCGGCGAGATCGACCCTGGACCGTGTGGAACGTGACGCACATCCTCACGAACCCCGTGTACGCCGGCGCGTTGCAGTGGGGCGACCAACTCCAGCTAGGCGCGCATGACCCGCTCATCCCGCCCCGAGTCTTCGACGAAGTGCAGGAACGCATCCAGGCCACGGCGCCCCGTCGAACTGTGCACTACCTGACCCGCCTCCCAGCCCCAAATTCGGCAACATCCGGCTAATACGCACTCATTTGCGGCTGCACGTTCTGTCGGAGTTTTTGAACACAGACGTGGATTCCGCGCTGGCTATGGCCCGCAGGGGGCCAAATGGACCCATCTTGCCCACTTCTGCTGCGATCTGTAGCCAAATCGTGCCAAATCCTGCTTCCCTCGATGGTTGCAATTTGATGTTCGGTAGACCGTATATCAACTGGCCCCAAGCCTTGCTGGGTGCACCGTTTATATACTAACATCGGCGCATGCTTGATTCTGGCGAAAAAACGTGGTAACACGAATAACCAGGAATAATTACTGGCATTAAGGAGTCGCGGAATCATGTTACTCCTTCGCACGCTTCTTGGGGCCTAGCGCCAGGTATGCGAGGATATCGATCTCATGCTGGCCGAGAAACCGCCCAAGCAGCAGGATTGCGGCCGCCAGAACGAACGCGAGCGCACTGGTCAGCGCAGCGATGCTGTTGAGGGCTGAAATGGCCGCCTCCGATTCGGGAATGCGGCGCAACAGCACCGATGCCGAGGCCGCTATCAGATGCATGTATAGAAGAAGAAAAACGGCGCTGCGTACCCGCAATAGGTTTCGAATGGACCGTACCCTGCTGCCCAGGATGGGGTGCGCCTCGACCTTGTCGGCACCGAACTGCCGTTCCAAGGCTTCGATCAGGTGCAGGTAGCGGTTGGCGACCAGCCAGCGGGCGCGGCTCTGGAAAGGGTACATCGGCAACCCACGAATGGGGCGGGGTGGGAAAACTCGTCGAAGCGAACCGGAAGAGTGGGTGAAGTGGCAGAGGTCCGCCGTAGCGGGGGTTAGTACCCGATTCGCTCGGTGTACTCCCAGTCACGCGTAACCACGCGAGCCCAGACGTACTCCTCGATGTTCGCACCTCCCGTTTACCGGCGCAGGGCGCCGCATGGCCATCAGCAAGCTGGCGGCCCGCCCGCGCCAGACGGGATCTGGCGGCGGGCTCCCTACTGACCCGGCCTCCCAACCGGGCTCAAGAGCAATGTCAGTGTGGGGCTCTGTCAGGCGCGCCCTGCCTACTTGACCGTTTCCAGTTGAAATCGGGGTGCGCTGGGCTCTGTCGATTATGGCTGAATAATCGGGGTGATGCGTGGCGCCGTGATTATTGGCGTGTTAGGAGTTTCCTTTGCAGAGGCTGTCGTGGTACAGACGCACACTTCCGGGGCCGGTTTGCTGCAAACCCACAACGTTGCGAATCAACCACCATTGATCACGCCGAAACGAGAAAGCGTGACAAAACAAGGAAACGTCGAAATGGGGCCTCTTTGGGCTCCAACCCCGGCGCCCCCCCTATTGTGCCAACGTAAAGAGCACGTCGTCGCCACCCACATCGAACAGGCCGAGTCGGGCTCCACAGTCCAGCCAGCCGTGCGCGTAGTTGACGCACGCAAAGGCATTGACGTAATCTCCCGCGTCGCGGAAGTGTTTGGCGTCCGAATAGTAGCTGCCGGCCATGCGCAGAAAATCCCTGGCCACCGGCTCCAGGTGGGATCGCTCCGGCACCACGACCTGGGCCTTATCCATGGCACGCCGGGTGACGTCTAGATAGCGCTCGATCTTGGCGTCCGTGATCGTTTTCAGCGATTCCACAGGCGGCGGATGATGGAGCGGCCATTTTTCCGTTCCTTCTCGCGCTCGGCTTTCATCCGAGCGTGGAACTGGCAGTGTTCACGCAGCGGACACTGGATGCAGCGCGGCGCGGCTTCCGCACAAACGGTCTCCGCGATGGTCACGTATTCGCCAATCCGGACATCCGGGTCACGGTCGTTCTGGATGGCGATGTTTCGCACCACGGTCACGGACCGCGCCGGATCGTCGCCTCCAACGATGCCAACACGGCGCACGACGCGGTGCAGGCCCTCCGTCTGCGCCTTGGTCAAGCGAGTGATGCGTCGTGGCTGGGGCGGCGGCGGGGGAGGGCGCGGGGCGTCCGGTCGCGTCGTGGCCCACGCGGAGGGCTTCTCCGGATCCAGCAGGCCGATGAGGTCCTTTCTCACCGGGGGCTTCTTGCCGGCGGGCGCTTGTCGCTGGGCGCCCGGCTTTTCTAGCGCCCGTTGGGCTTCGGCCCGTTTGCGTGCGATCTCTGCCCGGGTCAGGTGCGCAGAGGATGTCACGCCAGAGATATCGTCTGTCGGCGTCCTGGCGGCTGCCTCAGGCGCAGAGGTGTCGCCCGCAGCCTCGACGGGTTGGGCGGCCGGCCGACTGGGGGCGGGAGCCGGGGGCGCCGAGGGCATTGCGGTCCTGGGCGGCGTGGGCATGGGCGCGTCCTCGGCGGAAGCCCGGGCAAGCGGAGATGGAGGCCGGGTAGCCGCGGCGGCCCGACTAGGTGGTGCAGGGCGGGCAACAGATGCGGCGCGAGGGGGCGTGGGGGTTGCCTTACCGTTGGCGGAGGAAACGACCTTGATGCTGCGGCCGCCGTGACTGGTGTGGCGTGGGCGGATGTCGACAACGACTGGTTGGGTCAGGCCGCCGCCGGCGACCAAGGCGCTGCCCACCGGCAGGCGCTGCACTTCGTCGGAGGTATCGCCCGTGATGCCTTCGATACTGCTGACGATGGCCTTGAGGTCGTTGGGATTGGTGACCTTGAGAATGATCTGCGTGTTGCACTGGCTGAGGACGTTCTTGTCAATCTTGGCCGGCCGTTGGCTGATGATGACCAGCCCCAGACCGAACTTGCGTCCCTCGCTGGCCACCGTGCGGATGATGGCGCCGCTGGTGGCGTTGCCGATGCCTCGTTCGGGACAGAAGTTGTGGGCCTCTTCGACGACCAGAATATGGGGGGGTGCGTCGTTACGTTTGCGCGCCTCCCACAGCGTCTGGGTGAGGCGGGTGACGACGACCTCCTGGATGTCTGGGGCGACCCCTTTCAGGTTCACGATGGTGCATTGTCCGTCCTGGACAAGTTTTGGCAGGGGGGTCCCGCGGATGTCGAAGACGCCGGTGGCATCGAGGGCTTCGAGCGCATTGAGCACATTCCACTTCGAGGCTGCCTTGTTACGAGCTACAGCATCCATAACATCCTTGATCGTGTAAGCCGGAATAGCTTCCTTTACTTCTTTCACGGCCTGGTAGAGGACCCCGACTTGGGCCCCAGACAACTTGGCCGGCAGCAAATCAACGATCTCCCGCGCCTCCAGGTTCAGTCCCTCCAACACCAGCCGCTCCGCGTCCGGGTTCAACGCCGTGTCCAGCGCGAACTCCTTCACCTGCTTGTTGAAGGACTTCGGCTTGATGCCAAAGCGCACCATGGCTTCCAGTTCGCCATCGTCCACGTTGGCATTGCGCAGACTACCATACTCACCGTGGGGGTCCAAGATGACCATCGGCACCCCGGCCTTGAGAAACTCCTCCAGGAGCACCCCCACCGTGTAGGACTTGCCCGCGCCGGTCTTGGCGAGGACGCCCACATGCTTCTGTGCCAGGACGTTCAGATCCAGGTGAACCGGAATACGATCCCCCTTCACCAGGCCCAGGAACGCGCCGCCCTCGGCGGGGCCGTGCAATCCCAGCAGGGACGTCACCAGATCATCCGTGGCAGCAATCACGCCCTGGCCACTGGCAAACGGCGTGCGCGGAACCTGCACCCGGTTGCGCTCGTCAAGAAAACCAATCACCCGGATGTAGGCGGACAATTTGTCGTCGCTGCCGACGCCAGCCTCGTCCTCCACCGCCGCCAACGCTTGCTCATGGCTGAGGCTACTCGCCCGCTCAACGCGCTCCACCTGGCCCAGCACGCGACGGCCCTGGTGATCGGCCTCCACATAGTCCAGGCGGCGCAGCGTCGGGTCAGAGACCGCGATGGTAAACCCCGTTGACGTAATGTCGTCGTAAATCGTGCCGACCGAGCGCCCCGCCTGTTGCATCCGCTTCTTCCAGGGGCCTTCACTCCTTAAAACACCCACCATCGCGGGTGGTGAAGGCACGAGCGTTACCGGCAGGCAGCTTCCGCAAGCGCCGGTGAACCGGAAGGGACCCCTATTGCGGACCCGGTGGCTCGCGACGAAGGCCCAACTCCCGCTACGTCATGGCCTCAGTTTGGCTCATCCCGCGGTACTCCCGCACCGCGATCGGTCGCGCTCTGGCCAGCCAGCTAGGCGAGCGTTTCGAGCTGCGACATGATGTTCCACAACAACGTCCGGCCGTGCAGCGGGATGTTGGGGTCGTTGGCCATCTCGTCCAGCGTACTGATCGCCTTGGCCTTGCGTACGTCGAGGGGCTCTGCCTTGTTGGCCAGCAGACCCTTAGCCTCCGTCGCAGCGCGGCGGATGTTGCGCGGCACGCTCGTGTCCTCGATCAGCATGTCGAGCCCGGCGCTGATATCATCAACTTTGGCCATGGGAATTCACCTCGGCGTTAGCCGATATAGCGCGGCCGACTGGGGCCTCCTCTTAAACGGTTTCGGTGAGTCCCAGTGGGTGACTCAGCCCGCCGGGGGCGCCCGGGCGCCTACCACAGTGGCTGCCCCCGTGGCATGAACTGCATCAATGACACGCCGCACTTCAGCCGCCGTTTTGTTTCCAATTCCTTCAATGGCAGACCACGCCGCGGCTGGCGCCGAGAACGCCTGCGCGACGCTGCCGAAGTGCTCCAGAACGCGGGGAGCAAGCGTGGCAGAAATGTGGGGGAGACCTTCCAGCAGGTACAGCGCACGCTCGCGGTCACTCATGGCGGTGCGTCCCGGGCGAACTGCCACCTTGCGCCCCGCCCGGCCCTGCTCGCGACGCGCGATGGCATGCAGCAGGGCGGCCGTCTCGCGGGCATCCGCTGTCTGTAGGACGCTAACACCGAAGTCGACGCCGATGGACCCGACGGCGCCCAGAAGAGCCTCTTCGCTAACCCCTCGATGGCCGTACAGCGAGCCTTCAACGATCAGGATGGGCTTCGGGTAAGCCGCCAGGGCGCGTACCTGTTCGAACAGCCGTCCGTCGACGAGGCTGTCGACGAAATCCCGTCCCTCCTTTCGCTCCACGGCGACGCGGTCCGACAGAACGTAGTCAGCTACCTCCAGCGTTCGCACTTCCACGGCAGCGCCACGCTCATGCAGCATGCGCACGACGGCGCCCGCCTGCTCGCGGGCGTCACAGATGATCTTGGGTCCGGGCGACAATCCAGGCGCGGCGGCGGTGGAGGTCGGCGGTCTGGTACCGGCGCCCGGCGCGGCTGCTGGCACAGCGCTGGCCGGGGCCTCCGGGGCTTGCGGACGTGGCGCCGCATCACCGAGGGCCGCCTGGCGCAATCCGGCGGCTTCTCCAACTCGCCCCGGTGTTGGATCGTCCGGCGCGGCGCCTGCGGCGGAGGCGACCTGCAACTGGCTTCGCAATTGTTGCAGTTCCCGCACCATTTGAGCTTCCTTTCGGCGGGCCGTCCAGTGGGCAGCCTCGTCCTTGGTGCCTTTGGTAATGAGAACGACGACGTTTCCCGCCCGCTTGCGCCCAGTGCGTCCTCGCCGCTGGATGGAGCGGATTTCACTCGGGATGGGCTCGTAGAAGAGCACCAGATCGGTCTCCGGGATATCTAGGCCCTCCTCGCCGACGCTGGTCGCAACGAGGACATTGAAGGTACCCTCGGTGAACGCAGCCACGGTCTCTGCCTGTTTCTTCTGGGTCATGCCCTCGGCGCCGCCGCGACGCCCCTGGCCCACAAACAGGACCGGCCGAACGCCCTCGATTTTCTCAAGTTGCGCCACGACCTGTTCGCAGGTGCCACGGAAGTGGGCAAACACGATGACGCGACTGTCCGGATTCTTGGAGACTTGCTTCGATACAAGAGCCTCCGTGCGGCGCATCTTCGGGTTGTCGTCGTCCGCAAACCGGGCAATCTGGCGCGCTTCCTGCATACGCCGATCCGCCGAGAGCACACGGGAGGCCTTGGACTCCTCCCCGTCCAGCTTGGCGGCGAATTCCAGAAAGGGCTGGGCGCCCTGGGTTTGCGCCAACTCCACGGCGTGCGCCAGCTTCATGGCCTGCGCCTGCAGGCTGAGGCCCTGATACAGTTCAGGGGGAGGGTTGGGCGTCTGGCGCATGCGGGCCTGTAAGCGCTGCCCCGCCTCCAGCAGCTCCTTGCGGTTGGGCTTCGAGCCACCGGTCTTCAGGACACCAAGGTGCTTCAGTTGGCGCACCTTCTCCGCCTGGATTTCCTCCAGGCGGCCGGATACTCGCAGGAGCGACGGTGGCAAGGGCAGCACCTCCCATTGGGTATCCACATCCTGGACGAATTCAGAGACATCCGGGTCCAGGGGTGTGCGGATTTCGGCGTGCCGCAGGCCCAGGCAGGTCCGTACCTCGTCGATTCGGCGCACCTCATGGCCTGGACTGGCCGTGAGGCCTAGGCGGCGGCCGGCGGTGTTGCGGCGCAGCGCTTCCTGGCCCAGGAAAACGTAGGGGTAGTCCCCCACGGCACGGTGGGCCTCGTCGAAGACGATGAGGTCGAAGGAGGCCAGGTCAAGGCGGCCACCGACGACATCGTTGGCGATGACCTGCGGAGTGGCGCAAATGATTCCGGGGCCCTCCGTTTTTTCCTCGCGCAGCGTTGGACTGATGGCGCCCGTGAGCACGGTGACGCGGTCGTTCCACGGTGCCGCCAGGGTGGCCTCCAGGAAGCGGCCGTGCTGCTCCACAAGCGGCTTGGTTGGAGCCAAGACAAGTACCCGCTGGCCGCCATCGCGCAGCAGGTCTGCCAGAACCAGGAGGGCTACCACGGTCTTGCCCATGCCCGTCGGCAGCACCACGAGTGTGTTGCGGGCTCCGGCGACCCTGGCCAGGTTGACCTGGTAGCCGCGGAACTCCACCACGCCCTCGCGCAGCACGGGGTGCTGGATGTGCACGGTTGGCCAGTGGTTTCACCCCTATGAAGGGCTTGGCAAGGGACCGGCGAAAGCACTTGGGCGCCGGAGGCCTTGAGCCACACGCCCCGGCGGGCCCTGCCGACGGCAATCTTGCGCGGCCGCTTCGACCGGCGGGTCCAGGCCGGGGCGCCCCCGGCACCGTGGAGAGGGCTAGACCGCGACCAGAATCGCTAAGACCTGGCCCCGATGGTTCGCGTTCAGGTGATGTATTTGCACGTCCGAAATCTCTTGCACCTAATGTTGGTTTTCTCACTGGTAGGGCCCCTGGGGCTCGCCGGCTGCCTGGATGACGACGCCGACGAAGCCGGCGCGGACGACCTGGAAGCAGGCGTTCTTGACGGCTACATCCAGACCGATGCCAGCACCGGCCTCCTCACGGCGACCGTGGCGACGCCCATTCGCACCCTGAACCAGGGCGGCGAATACAATTTCCCCTTCACGGTGGCCGACAACACCACCGGCCTGGTCTTCGAACTGGAGTGGGATTCCGTCGACACCTCCACCGGTTCCTTGTCCATGTGGATTGAGGAAGCCGACGCCGGCGCCATCAACGAGGCCAACCTCGTCGACCGCCCCGAGCCCATCCTGAAGGTCTCCGGCGGAAGCCCCCTGCGCGCCACCCTGGCCTTCGAGGACTTCCCCGCCCCCGGCGCCTACGAGGTCCTGATTCGTGCCGCCGAGCCGATCGGAGCGGCCTACGAACAGCCGTTCTCCTACTACGTCACGACGTTCACCGAGGTCGACTTCGACCCCGAGTTCACCGCCCTGGCCCAGGAGTAGGCCCAACCGTTCCCTCTCCCTTTCGCCCCTCCTTTTAGGGTTTTTTTTGGCCTCTAGCGCTGCAAAGCCTGCGCCAGTTCGGCCAGGTTGCCGGGCTCGGCGGTGCGCGCCCCGGCCTCGATCTGATGGATCATGTCCACCAGCGCCTCGTTGACAGGGGCCTCTACCTCGTGGCGGCGTGCGGTTTCTACGATCACGCCGTTGAGGTAGTCCACCTCGGTGCGTGCGCCGCGTTCGAGGCTCTGCAGGCTGCTCGACCGGTGGCGGCGGTACTTGGCGCCCACGATTTGTAGGAACAGGTGCCGCGCCAGGCGGCCGCCACGACCCGTATCCCTGCCAAGGGCGACCCGGTTGGGCCGGAAACCGTTGACCGGCTCGAAGTTGACGCCGTCGGCCAGACCCGCCCGGTACCCCTCCGTGGTGACCGCCAGGAACAGGTCTCGTGCCGTCCGGTCCGCCAGCAATTCCCCCAGGGTGGTGTTGCTCGCGGCCCCCAGGCTGGTGATGCAACTGTTGACGAGCAGCTTGGTCCACTTGATGCCCAGCATGTTGCCTGAAACCCGCGACGGCATCACCCGCGACAGGAGCGTGGCCAGGCCGGCGAAATCGGAGCCGTTGCCCGCCACGGCCAGTTCGCTGGTGGGCCACGGGCCAATGACAAAGCCGCCCGGCCCAGTGACCACCGAGCGCCCGGGGCCCGTCAGGGTTGCGGGGAAGGTCACGCAGCAGGCCACCAATTGGTCGGGCGCCAGCGGGATGAGTTCGTTCTCCTGGAGCCCGTTCTGCATGGCCACGATCGGGCAGTCCGGAAGCGAGCCCAGCCACGTTTGCAGGGCGTCGGGGGCGTCCAGGCACTTGGTAGCCAGAACTGCGGCCGCTGGCTCTACCTGTAACTGGTCCGGGTGCGTGATCGCGTCCACCTCCATGGGTTCGTCGTGTCCCAAACCCTCGGCGGCGACACCCGTGGTGCGGATCTTCTCTGCCGTCGCTTGGGTCCGGCAGGCGGCAACGACGGGGATGCCCGAATGGGCGAGCCGGGCTGCCACGACAGCGCCGATGGCGCCGGGGCCGATGACGAGGATGGGGCCGTTCTGAAGGCGAGACACCGGTGTCCATGGCTGGCGGCACTCTTCAGCCTACCCGGCGGCAGGCAGCGCCCCGGCCGCGTCCAAGCGGGGTCCAAGCGGGGTCCAAGCGGGGTCCAAGCGGGGTCCAAGCGGGGTCCAAGCCGGGTCCAAGCCGGGCGTCCAGACCCCTTCATTTCGCGTGAAGGCCATATCCCGGGCCTGGCTCGGCGAATCGTTGGCAGGCGGTCGGCAGGGCGGTTTCACCGACCCCTCCGGGCGAGCCTTAGGTGGGAAACTCCTGATTGAACAGCGAATGCACCAGTTGACCGTACAAGACGCATCACTCGCCAATGCGTGGGAGACGTTCCTGCGCGAGCACTGCCGGGAGGCCATCGTCCACGCCGCCCTGGACTACCCCGAGACCCGCAGCGTCATCGTGACGTTCAACGACCTCCAGTTGCGCGACCCGGAACTCGCCGACTACCTGCTCCAGCGACCAGGGCACGCCCTGCGCATCGGCAACAACGCGCTCAACCAGGTAGACATCGTCGTCGTCGAGCCCCGCCCACGCCTCAACCTGCGCATGAGCGGCCTGCCGGAGTCACAGCACGTCCTGCCCCGGCAACTGCGCGCCGAGCATCTGGGTAAGTTCCTCGCCATCGAGGGCCTGGTCAAGAAGGTGACAGAAGTGCGCCCCATGATGCTCGAGGCGGCCTTCGAGTGCAAGTTCTGCGGCAACCTCGTCTTCGCCCTCCAGGAGGAGGAGTACGTGGCCGAACCGGTCCAGTGCGAGGCCTGCGAGAAGGCGGGCCCCTGGAAGCTGCGCGAAGAGGACAGCCGCTACGTGGACCATCAAAAAGTCGAAATCCAGGAGTCGCCGGAGGGCCTGCGCGGCGGCGCCCAGCCGGAGCGCCTCACGATCTACATGAAAGACGACCTGGTGCAGGCCGTCGACCCCGGCGACCGCGTTTGCCTGAACGGCATCCTGACCACCCAGGCGCGCCGCCAAGGGCAACTCAAGCGAACCGAGTTCAACAAGATCCTGACCGGCGTCAGCGTCGAGGTCCAGCAGCAGGAATTCGAGGAGATTATCCTCCTGCCGGAAGACGAGGAAAAGATCCTGGAGTTGAGCCAGGATCCGGCCATCTACGACCGCCTGCGCGCCAGCTTTGCACCCACCATCCAGGGCATGGAGAAGGTGAAGGATTCGCTCATCCTGTCCCTCTTTGGTGGGGTGGCCAAGCACTACAGGGATGGCAGCCGGACCCGCGGTGACATCCATGTCCTCCTGGTTGGTGATCCGGGTGTGGCCAAGTCGCAACTGCTGCGCTACCTGTCCAAACTGGCCCCCCGATCCGTCTTTACCAGCGGCAAGGCGAGTAGCGCCGCGGGTCTGACGGCCGCTGCGGTCAAGGATGACTTCGGCGAGGGCCAGTGGACCCTGGAAGCCGGCGCGCTGGTGCTGGCGGACATGGGTGTCGTCTGCATCGACGAGTTGGATAAGATGACCAGCCAGGACCAGTCGTCCATGCACCAGGCCATGGAGCAGCAGGAGATCAGCATCGCCAAGGCGGGCATCTCGGCGACTCTGAAGTCGCGCTGCGCCGTCATTGGCGCTGCCAACCCCAAGTTGGGGCGTTTTGACGAATACGAACCCCTCCACAGTCAAATCGACATGCCGCCGGCCCTCCTGTCGCGTTTCGACCTAATCTTCGCTCTCACCGACAAGCCGAACCGGGAGAAGGACTCCGCCCTGGCTGATTTCATTCTGAAGACCCACCAGGCGGGAGAGGTGCACGAGCACCGCCGCGCCAACCCCATGGGTGCCTACACGCTTGAGGACGAGGAGCGGCTCATGGCCCGCATCGAACCGGACCTGGAGGCGGACATGTTTCGCAAATACGTCGCCTTCGCCAAGAGGCACATCCTTCCAGTCCTGTCCGATGATGCCATGGCGCACATCAAGGAATACTACGTTGACTTCCGCAACAGTTCCGAAGATTCGATTCCCTTCACGGCGCGTCAATTGGAAGCGTTCGTCCGATTGGCAGAGGCGTCGGCGCGGGTGCGCCTCAGCCAGGAGGCAACCCTGGAAGATGCTCGTCGCGCCATCAGCATCGTCGAGTTCTACCTGAACAGCGTCGGCGTGGACCGCGAAACAGGCAAGTTTGACATCGACGTCATTGCCACCGGCGTCAGCCATTCGCAGCATGACCGGATGCGCGTCATCCAGTCCATTGTGCGCGATCTGGCCGACGGCAGCGAAGAAGGCTTCGCCCGGGAAGAGGACGTGCTCGCCGAAGCCGTGCGCCAGAACGTCCAGATGGACGCCGCCAAAAAATCCCTGGAGATGGGGCTGCGCAACGGTTCGTTCTACCAGAAGCGTGGCCACGGAACCTATGCCCCCATGGGGCCCTGACCTTCCGGCGCCTCGCCCAGACCCTGCCCGGGCGTGCGGCCGCCCGGCCCAGCCGCCTAGCGACTCGAGGTGTGGTTGACAGCGATGACTTTGTGCGGTCTTCTTTTGGAGGCCTAGCCGTAGGCATGCCGCCTGTCGGGCTTGGGCTCTCTGGCACCCGACTGGCTCGACGCCCACGGAGCCGGCACTGGTGCCCCGCGGGACGCCGTGGTTCCGTCCTGCGACAGCGGACGCGATCCCGTACTAGGAACTGGATGGTTCAGGCGCTGTGCAGGGCCGGCGCTGCCCCGGCATCGCTGAGCCTTGAACCTCCTCAAAATGAAACGTCGAATGGACATGGCTGATGATCGCACCAAGGGTTGTTGGCCTGCGTCGGGGGTTTGCCTGATCCTGAAGCGTGCGCCGATGACCCCGACGACTGCGCGGTCGACACGGCGCAGCCCTTCCTCAACGAGGCGACGGGTGCCGTGTACGCGGTTGGAGGCTACAAGGCCATCGTGTGCCCGCCGCTGAGCCACCCCATCGGCCTCTGTTGGATCGTCCTGTAAACTCCGTGGATGCCACGCGTGGCACTGGATCGCAGGCCCCCCGGGCGCCTCTGGAGCAAGGGCCCCGGAGCCGAGGCAAGGACGGTACAGATGGTTCTTGGCGGCGGGGGCCGCCCCGCGTTGCCCGGGCCTTGTCGGCGCCGCCCACCCTGGCAGGCGGAAGCCTGCCGTCACGGGTCAACGGCTGGCAAGCCCTTAATTGCATTAACATGGGGTGCAATGTATGCTTTCCAGGATGGCGGCCGCGCTGGCCGCGGCGATG
>JBFIJP010000064.1:0-13876 GCA_041600695.1 Thermoplasmatota archaeon
ACGCGGCGTGGCCGATTGCATGGGTCCGGCCAGGGCATTGGTTACCGGAGCAGGCAAGCGCCTTGGCCGAGCCATCGCCCTGGAGTTGGCCGAGGCGGGCAACGACATCGTCATCCACTACCGGTCGTCCGGTGAGGCGGCGAACGAAACGGCCAGGGCCATCCGGGCTGTGGGACGACAGGCGTGGACCCTCCAGGCGGATCTAGCCACCGTCGACGCACCGCGCTTCATCCAGCAGGCTGCCGACATGGCAGGCGGGCCGCTTGCTCTGCTGGTCAACAGCGCCTCCATTTTTCCCGAGGCAACCCTGGATGACATGGCCTGGAGCGATCTGGAGGAGAACGTGCGCGTCAACGCCTGGGCCCCCTTTGCCCTGGCGCGCGCCTTTGCCGGCCAGGCGCCGGAGGGCGCATGCATCGTGAACCTGCTGGACACCCGGGTCGCGGATTACGACTGGGAACACGTGCCCTACATCCTGAGCAAGCAGATGCTGGCTAGCCTCACTTCCATGCTGGCCCTGCACCTGGCACCCAACATCCGGGTGGGCGCGGTGGCGCCCGGCCCCATCCTGCCGCCCCCCGGCGGAGATCAGACCTACCTGGATCGCGTCGCCGCCGTGCTCCCCTTGCAGCGGCACGGCGACCCCCAAGACATCGCCCGAGCGGTGCGGTACCTCGTGGAAAGCCCCTTCGTGACGGGCCAGGTCCTTTATGTGGACGGCGGACGCCACCTTGGGCGGTACCGAAGCGGCTGACGCCAGCATCGATCGACCTGACCGTGTCTTCGCACATGCACCCCAACATCGGTACCTAGCTGGATTCTTCGGGGGGAGCCGGATGGGCGACCCTCGGCAGCCGGTACCGGACGTACAGGAACCGGAGCGGGAAGGCGACTGCGAGGCCGACCCCCCAGAGGGCTGTGAACAAAGCGAGGGCGACGGCGCGGCGGTGGGTGATACTGGTCAGCAGTACCTCTTGCTGACGATCGTTGGCTTCGAGGGCGTCCACCTGGAAGCTGATGGCGCGATCACCGTGGCGCTCGACGGCCTCGTTGGCGTACTCGAAGCTGAAGCCGCGCGGGACGGACAGATGGACGCCCAAGGACCACCCCGGCTGCATGGACAGGTTGAGCAACTGGGTGTAGGCGGCAGCGGAAAAGAAGTCGCGAGCCCTCAGGGGGTCGCCGTGTTCCTCCTTCAATCGTTTGGCGTATGCAGCCTCCGGATCCTCCGGCACGCCGGCTGTGCCCGCGTAGGCGGCAAGCAGGCTCGGAATGCTCTCCACGCGCAGGTATTGCAGGATTGCGTTGGCTTCGAGAACGATCGGCGGCTCCGTGAGCGAGAAATCTGTCAGGGCCTGGTGCGGTTGCGTGTTCTTCCAGGCCAGTTTCAGGCCCAGCACCTCCAGTTCAGGCACCGCTTGGGCGAGGTAGTCGGCGATAGCCCGCTCCTGGTCCTCTTGGAAGGCCGCGATCACTTCGGCTGCGAGGCTGGCCCGAAACACTTCTGCTGGCAAGTAGACCTCGCTGAGGAAGGTAGCATTCTCAGCGCTCACGTTGTAGGCATTCTCGCCCTCGAGGGCAGCGCGGATTCGGTCGGTGGAGATCACGCGCATCTCCACGCGCAATCGGACGGCGGCCTGCACCTCGGCCTTGCCGCTGCCAAGGATGAGCCCGAGGGCGTTGATTTCGGCCTTGGTGATGTTCAGGTCCAGGTACAATCGAACGTCCTCGCGCGTGATGTTCTGACCGATGGCATCGTACACGGTGCCGACCGCCGGCGGGACGGTGTCGCCCAGGAGGCCATCGAGGGGCCCGAAGATTGGCCCCGCGTCGCCGGAAGGAGGCCCCTCCGGCGGTTCCGGGGGCCCCTGGCCCACGGTGGACATGGCGATGGTGGGAACCAACAGGCAACATGCGACAACGAGGATGCTGGGCCGCATGATCAGCCTCCCAGGGCGAACCACGCCACGAGCCAAGCAATGGCGGTGCCTAGCACGAGGCGCGCGCTTTGCTCCATGCGGTAGAGGCGTGTCTCCAATCGGTGTCGGTCCAACCGGCGAAGGCGGAGCCACACTCCCTCGGTGAGCAGGATCGGCAGCACGGCTATGAGAACGGCGAGCGCGATGAGGCCGGGTAAAACGGGGGACGTGCCGCTGGTGCTGCGGTCCATGATGAAAACGAGAGGGAACGCGGCAATCACGAACGCAGTCGTCACGCGGCGAGCAAACACCCAGATGCGCCGGGCATCCTGAGGTTGCCGCTGGGCCCCATCGGTCATGAAGCCTGCCCTCGGCCCCGTTTGGCTTAAGCGTTGTGCGCCAAGACTGCGCCGGGCCACGAAATGCAGAAGAGGTGGCACCGGAGCCACCCGGGCGGCCCCCGCGGCGCTGGATTTGTGTCGTCGGCAGGCGAGATGGTGATGACGGGAAATGGCGCGCCTCCCTGGATCGGTCGCTGGTGCGGATGGGCTTGTTGGGCAGTCGCAGAGTTCAGGCCACGCCGTGCGGGCGGCAGCCATCCGGAGGCACCCGGGGTGCCGGGCTCGTCGTTGGCCACCTCGTCAACGCCCTTCGTCACAGGACAGGCCCTTTATGTACCGGGCCGCCGACACCTGGGCTGGTGCCGAGATGAGCGAAGGTCAATCCATGGCCCCGGATCGCATCCACGTCCGCAACCTCCGGCTGCGCACTGTTATCGGCGTCGCTGAGTGGGAGCAGGACCACAGGCAGGACGTTCTGGTGAACATCGTGCTGCACACCGACACGCGCCCGGCGGCCCAAAGCGACGATCTCGCCGACACCGTGGATTACAAGCAATTGCGCGACCGCCTCGTCCGGCTGGCAGAAGACCGCCCCCACGGGCTGCTGGAGGCGCTCGCCCAGCACATCGCGGACCTGTGCATGGAAAACCCCAAGGTGCAGGCCGTCGACGTGACGGTCGACAAGCCCGGAGCACTCCGGTTCTCGGAGAGCGTGGCGGTCGAAATCCACCGCCAGCGGTGAATCCGTGGTCCGGGTCTTTGTGGCCGTCGGCAGCAACATCGAACCGGCGCGAAACATCCGGGAGGGCCTCGACCGCCTGAACCAAATCGTGCCCATCCTCGACTCCAGTCCCTTCTACGAAACCGAACCCATCGGGCGGCCGGAGCAGGACAACTACTGGAACGGCGTCATCGTCCTCGACCTCCCCGACGACACCGACCCGGTCCAATTCCAATTCGAGACCCTGCGCGGCGTCGAGGCCGCCCAGGGCCGCGTGCGCACCAAGGACAAGTACGCGGCCAGAACCCTCGATTTGGATGTGATTCTGTGGGGCGATCAGGAAATTGACCGCAATGGGATGAGGGTGCCGGATCCGGACATTCCGCGCCGCCCTTTCCTGATCCGGTGCCTGGACGACTTGGGGACCGCCGTTCCCGGCGCCTCCACGGGCCCTCGCGCCGACCCAGAACTACGACAGGTCCGCGCCCCCTGGCCGTGACATCGCGACGAAACGCATATCCCGCCGCCCCGAGGTGGCGACGCATGGTCCAAGCCGGCGAAGCCGCCCCATCCTTCACGATTACCGCCGCCGTGAGCGAGCGCGAAATCAGCCCCGCAGCCCTCGCCGGCAAGCAGGCCGTTCTCATTTTCCACGGCCAGCGCACCGCCAGCGCCGCCAAGGAAGTGGGCAAGGCCGTGCGGGCAGCACACCCCTCGGCCGATGATGTGGTGGTGGGCAACGTCATCGACCTGCGAAAGATGGGTGGCCTCTGGAAGAAGGTCGCCATGGCGACGATCAAGCAGAACTACGAGAAGATCGCCGGCCGCCTCGCAGATGGGTACAAGCCCGAGGATTACATCGTCATCTGCCCCGACTGGGACGCCGCCGCCACGCAGGCGTTCGGCTTCGACGAAACCGACGAACAAGCGGGTCTCGCCGTGATAGGCGCCGACGGCAAGGTGAAGGGGATCGCTCAGGGCGACGATCTGCCGGCGCAGGCCGTCAAGTTCCTGGCGGCCTAGCCAATCGGCCTGCAACCCATCCATTCCACGGTGCATCGGTTTAAGCCGCAGCGCGGCTGGGCGGCCCGCATGAAAGCCTTCGCGCTGATTCTGCTGGCCAGCCTCGTGGCTTCCGCCGCGTTCGTCTCCCCCGCGAGCGCCGGGGACGGATGTGAAGGCCGCCCCGGGTACCGTCACTGCGAGTACCAGGCCAGTGCCGGCCCCGCCGGCTGCGAAGTCCAGTACCGATACTACTACCACGACGCTTTCTACGCCTACCAGGCCGGATGCTGGGTTGGCCCCAAGTACGTAGGATTCAGTACCTTCCCGTAAGGAACCCCGGCTGGCCCAAGGGCGGCAGGAAACCCCACCGGCCAGGGTTCGCCGCCGGCGAAGCACGCCGACAAGGGCCGCACCGCTACGATCGGGCATTGGTTGCGCCGGACTCGAACCCATCCAGGGCATCTCTGGAACGCGAAGGCGAGACCGTGTGCCGAATCAACAAGATATCCGCCACGGTTCAAGGTACGCTCGGCACGCACCACCAGCGGACGGATGGGCGCCTTGACGTTGACAACCGGTCGCCTGCACCCATTTCATTTCGGACCGCAGACAATTAAACAGGGGCCGGCCTGCCCCACCTCCATCCGGCCCCGGCCGGGGTGAAACCCATGAAAAAGACCCTGCTCATCCTCCTGAGCCTTACGGCCTCGGCGTTGTTGGTGCCGACCGGGACCGCAGATCCCTGCGAAGACCGACCCGGCCACCGCCACTGCTACGTTTCCGCCAACACGGGCCCCGCCGGCTGTGGCGGCGGCTATACCTACTACCACCACGATGCCTTCTTCATTTTTGATGTCAACTGCCACGTTGGCCCCAAGAACATCGGCACGACCTTCCCCTTCCCATAAACGATCAAAAAAACGAGGACCAACATGAAACTCATCATCATCCTGATGCTCGTCGCTAGCCTCCTGGCCACCCCATCCCAGGCGGGCCCAGTGGATTGCATCCAGCCGTCCGGCGAGAATTTCCAATGCCACGCCGAAGCCTGGAAATGCCAGGTGGACGCCTTCCAGGAAGGCAACGTCCGCGTCCTGTGCCAGCCATCCGATGGCAAGAGCCGCTGCTGGGTGTACCTTCCCAGCCTCGAACGCGAATGCATGGGCCAGAGCATCCCGTAACCATGACCATGACCATCAAAGCATTCATCCTGGCAGGCCTGGTCGCATTGGCGATCGCCCCAGCCACGGTATCCGGCAACCCGGTGCACTGCGTGAATGACCACGGCGAGGTGGATTGCCAAACCCAGGACCTTCCCCGCTGCCACGCCCGCGCCAATTACAAGAACGATCAAACGTACTGGGCGCGAGCATCCTGTCTGGTGAGCCCCCAGTGGAACAGCCACTGCACGATCTACGTTGATCACCAGTCCAGCCCGACGTTCTACTGCGGGCCTTGGTAGCCGCGGCCCATTGGCTTGCCCCGGTCTGGCCTGGCTGGGCCAACGCAGCCCCAACGGCGACGCCCGCGTGGATGGCCGATCCCTGCACGGTAAAAGTTGCCGCGTGGCGACGCAGCCGGGCCTGGAGGGCCGGCGACGGGGCGGTCCCGGGCTCCAGCCAGGCTGGCGGCGACGTAGGGATGGCCGTTTGGCGGGCGGTTTCGATGATGGTTGGCGTGATATCCACGTCAGGCGCCGGAGAATCCGCACCGCCGAGCCACCTGCCCAGGAACCGCGCCATCATGATGGCGTACGCATGTGCGAACAGCGCATGCGACTCCAAGAAAGGAATCGAACACTTGTCGGCCTGGGCAGCTTCGGGTTGCCACATCCGCAACCCGTATGGTTTCTGACCGCCAAGGCCCCGGCAACCACGGGGTTCGCCAACCTTATCTGGCGGCCCTGTTAACGTTCAACTCTAACATGTTGAGGTTCTACCATGCGTGACGTATGTCTCGTCGGCGTTGGCATCACCAAGTACGGCCGACACGATCTCCATGCCCGTGAACTGATGACGATGGCCGCCAATGAGGCCATCGACGCGTCGGGCATCGACCCCCTGAAGATTGACTCTGCGTTTTTCGGCAATGCGTTCGGTGTTGCGGAGAAGCAGGGCCACCTTGGCCCGCTCATCATGACCGCCCTCGGCATCCCCGAGACCCCCTCCACCGTGATGGAGACGGCCTGCGCCAGCGGTGGCACGGCCTTCCACCACGGCTACCGCGAGGTCGCTGGCGGCTTCTCGGACGCGGTGCTGGTGGGCGGCGTCGAGCGCGTGTCCATGCTGGACACCCTGACGGCCACGACCTACTTCAGCTACGGGTCCGACTACACGTTCGAGGGCGCCAACGGCTGCTCCTTCCCCGGCCTGTACGCCACCATGGCGCGCGGGTACTTCGACAAGTTCGGTGCGACGGAGGAGGACCTGGCCAACGTGGCAATCAAGAACCACAAGAACGCCGTCCACAACCCCATGGCGCACATCCAGAAGGAGATCACGATGGAGGATGTGATGAAGTCCATGAAGGTCGCTGACCCCCTCAAGCTGTACGACGCCTGCCCGTTCAGCGACGGCGCCGCCGCCGCCATCCTGGTCAGCGAAGAGGTCGCTAAGCAGATGACGGACACCCCCATCTACGTCGAGGGCAGCGCCCGCAGCGGCTCCATCGCGAGCCTGCACGACCGCGACGACCTCACCACGATTCCAGGCACGGTTCGCGCCGGCCAGGCCGCCCTCAAGCAGGCAAAGGCCACCGTCGATGACATTGACTTCTTCGAAGTACACGACTGCTTCACCATCGCCGAAGTTGTCGCCAGCGAAGACCTGGGCCTATTCGACCGCGGCACCGGCGCCAAGATGGCGACCGAGGGCCAGACCGCCATCGGCGGCAAGCGCGTCATCAACCCTAGCGGCGGGCTGAAGGCCAAGGGCCACCCGGTCGGCGCCACGGGCGTCGGCCAGATTGTGGAAGTCTACGAGCAATTGCTCGGCCAAGCCGGCGGCCGCCAGGTCGACGGCGCCATGAAGGGCATGACCCACAACGTGGGCGCCACCGGTGGAACCGTCGTTTGTCATGTTCTCGGGAGGCGGAACTGATGTCGGCCACGGCTGTCACCGAAAACGCCCACATGGCGGGGCGCCCCCAGATCAGCATGAAGGAACAGGCCGACGCGCTGCGCGACAACCGCATCGTTGGTTTCCATTGCCAGGAGTGCAAATACGACCAGTTCAGCCCCATGCTGCGCTGCCCCAAGTGCCGCTCGAACGACATCACGACGCGCGACTTCAGCATCACCGGCGCCATCGAGTCTTACACCATCCAAACGGTCGCCGCCGAGAGCTTCCTGAACGAAACGCCGTTCGCGTTCGTCATCGTGAAGCTCGACGACGGACCCCGCATCAGTGGCTGGGTGGAGTTCATCCGCAGCCCGAAGGAACTGCCCATCGGCCAGAAGGTGCAATTCCGATCGAGCTACAAGCCAGGTATGATTTTCGACAAGATCTAGATCGGCAGGGCCTCCCTGGGGCCCGACCACCCGACTGGACCCGCCCTACGCCTCCTTTTGCCCCGTTTTTCTGACCGCGCAACGTATGTGATGGCCCGGTTTCGCCCGCGCGTGAAGGTCCTGGTTGTTGGCGGCGGAATCCTCGGAATGAGTGCTTCACTGGCACTGGCCGAGAGCGGGCACGAGGTGGAGCTACGCGAAGCAAGGCAGTTGGGTGCAGGCTCGACCGCCAAGGCGGCCGGCATCCTGTCCACCATGACCTGGAGCGACGACGAGTACAAGCTCATCGCCGAAACCCGCGGCCTCATCGGCGAGACCATCAGTCTGGCGCTCATTGAGGGCGTCGACGCAGCCCGGTCCGCGTGGAAACCCTACGATTCCATCCTCGTGGGTCGAGGCGACTCCGTGGCGGCAATGGACGATGTCCAGAAACGGCTCGAGCGCAACACCGAAGAGCCGCAGCGTCTGGACTGGCAGCAGGCGGCGCGGGAGTACCCGGCGCTCCACTTTGCCCCCGGTGACGAAGTTCTCGTGGCACAGGAAGACGGGGCCATCGAATCCATGGACCTGCTGGAGGCGGTGCGGGCCCGCATGGAATCCGAGGGAGTCATCGTTCGCCAGGCGGCTCCCGTCGACGACCTGCCAGCCGCAGGCGGCGGCTACGAGGCGGTCGTGGTGGCCGGCGGCGCGTGGACCAAGGGCATACTCGCCCGCGCTGGCCACAAGCTGCCCGTCCAGGCGTTCAGGACCCAGGCATGCAGTCTAGCGTTTCCCGGCGCAACCGACATGCCCATCCTGCACGACGCAGTCAACGGCTTCTACACGCGCCCCGAGTCCGATGACACCATGATCGCCGGCAACGGCACTCAACTCCGGCCCTTCGACCCCGACGATTACAACGAAGCCGCGGACCCGGAATTCCAGCACTCCATCGCCGAGCGCGTCGTGAAGCGCTTCCGGGACGGCGGCACCGCGGCCATCCGGCGCGGCTGGGCCGGCCTCTGCGTGGCAACACCCGACCGCCGGCCCCTCTGCGGGCCCGTGGCCGGAGCCGACGGCCTATTCGTGCTAACGGGTGACAACGGATTCGGACTCATGCGCGGCCTCGCCCTGGGCCAGCGGCTCGCGGACGCCGTCGAAGGCCGCATCGAGGCCGGCCTCGACCCACGCCGGTTCGGGGACGACCCGTCCGACGACTTCGAGATGCAGGAAGGGTTCAACCTGTAGCGGGCCAGGCCGCTTGTCCGAAGGGTATCGTGCGCGAGAGCTAGCCCATTCGGGCGACGAAGGGGGCGGCAGGGCGCCCAGGTGCAAGGTCATTCGGCGCCGCCCGAGTCCGTTGGCTTCTCCAACTCCGCCACGTCATCGTCCACCGGAACCTCGGCCCCGCTGTCGCTTGCGGGCTCAGTGGCCGGTTCGGCAAGCGGAGCCCCTGAATCAGCGCTCGGGGCCGCGTCGGCGCCACCGTCCGGCGCGTCGCCGACCGCCGGTGCCTCCGCTGGCGCGCCTGGCGCCCAGTCTGGCGCCGCGCCGCCCTGAATGGTGCGGTAGTGGGGCGACAGAATCGCGATGTCGGCTTCGTCGAAAGCGTCCCGGATGGCTTCGTTGAGACCCGATGCGATGCGTGCCATGCTGTTGGGTTTGTCGGTATAAGCGTTCAGCTCGTACACGACGTAGAAATCATCCAGTTTTTTTTGCAGCACAAACGGGGCAGGGTCGCCCAGCACCCCCTCCACGCCCGGGGCCGCGGCGGCCAGGAGTTCGTAGACGCGTCGCCACGGTACGTCGTAACCGATGGAAACTTGCACCGGAACAATGACGCCCTTGGCGTCCCCTTCCACCTCTTGGCTGTAATTGATAATGTGGCTGCCGAGGACAAGCGAATTGGGAATGGCGATCTCTTCGTTCTTAATCGTCCTGATCCTCGTTACGAAAAGGGCTCGGTCAACCACATCGCCAAGGGTTTCCGCGATGCGCACCCGGTCGCCGCGTTCGAACGCACCGGTGTAGGTGAGCACAACTCCGGCAATGATGTTGGCGATCGCTGAGGAGGCTCCTAGAGAGACCAGCAGGCCCACAAACAGGCTGATTCCCTGAAAGGAATCCGTGGAGGCGCCGGGCAGGCGGGGGAAAACCAGGATCGCGGCGAAAACGATGAGGACAAACCGGGCCAGCTTGTAAGTGGGAACCGCCCAACTGGGCTTGAATTTCCCAAGTCGCAGGCGGCCCCGCCCGACCTCCACGAAGAGAGGGCGCAGCAGGCGGAGCGCCAGGATCACGAGCAGGACGGCAAAGATGACAAAACCCAGATTGGGAAGGTAGTCAACGAAGGCGCGCCCGGCACTGGCGACCAGATCCCGCACGTACATTTCCATCGCGAGCCGGAAACGGTCGGTGCGCACGGACACTGCGAGGGCAAAGGGAATGTAGAGGAGAATCAGAAGGACGGCTCCGCCGACGCGGACGAAGCGAACGATTCTCCGTATAGGTTCGAGGAGCCAACTGAAGCGGCCTGGGTCGCGCTGGCTGCGCTGCTCCAGCCATGCTTCCAGACGGCGCGTGCCCCAGAAAAGTACCGTCAGGGTCACGGCCAGGATGACGGTGGCCGCCCCCGCGTAGAGAATACCGGTGGCGCTCACGGCGCCCCCACGCCCGCCGGCCGCGCCGCCTGGGCTGGATGGATTGCGCGTCGGTCGAGCACGACTCGTTATGGTGCCGCGCCAGCCATAGGGCCGCCGTGCTTGGGGCGGGGCCCCCACCAGGGCCTCCGGCGGACGCCACGGCGGCGTGCGCGGACTTGGTGGGGGTTCCCTGCCTAGCCCCAGTTCCAGATGGCCCCTGCGATGAAGAAGACCCCCGCCAACAGGAAGAGCACCCCGGCCACCCGATTCGTGACGCGCTCGGGGACCTTGCGCTGGAGGATGCCCCCGAGGGCAACGGCGAGTGCCGCAGCAAGGGCAAGCGCCAGCCAGCCTCCAAGGGCTGTGGGAACCGGCGGCTGGCCCGCTGCAGCCAGCGCGGCCAAGGCGATCTGGGTCTTGTCCCCCATTTCGGCGACCAGGGTAAGACCCAAGGCCTGCATGAAACCGCCCGCTCGGCGCTTTGCACCGGAATCCTCTGAGTGACCGCGCAACGCCAGGATTCCAAAAGCAACGAAGAGGACGCCGCTGGCGAAGGCCACGGCGCGGCGGGGCAGCAGTGAACCCGCCCACCCCCCGACGGCGACCGCCACGACGCACAGCAACAGGAAGGCAAGTGCTGCCCCCAGCCAAACCCGCAGGCCATTGCCGCGGGCCGCCAGGGCAACCAGGAGGAGTTGAGTCTTGTCGGCGAACTCGGCGACGAAGACGAGAACGAAGGCCGCGGCGAATGCAGCCATGAACCCAGGCACGACCCCGCCAAACAGGGCCTGCGTTTGACCCCGCCGCCGCGCCTATCAACGCGTGGGCACTTGGCGAGGCATGGAGTCCCTGGAGTCGTGGATGGCGGCGGGGTCGCGCATTCCCCTGGAAGGCGCCGACGGCCCGGTGGAAGTGTGGCACCGCATCGAGGGGAACGGCCCATGGACCACGTTCCTGCATGGTTTTCCCACCAGCTCCTGGGATTGGGCCAAGCTGCTCCCGATGCTGCCACCGGGACACTCACGACTCTTCATTGACCACCTGGGATTCGGTGATTCCGACAAGCCCCGCAGGGCCTACTCCTTCGACGAGCAACTGGACCTGGTGCAACAGGTTTGGCGCCGGCTGGGGGTAGAACGCACAAACCTGGTCGTTCACGACTACAGTGTTTCCATCGCCCAGGAGATTTTGGCACGCTATGTCGAGGGCCGTTGGGATGGACCCGTCATTGCAGGCATCCAGTTCCTCAACGGCGGACTGTACGCCGACCTGTACCGACCCATGGCCATCCAGAAACTGCTGCACCATCGCCTGACCGGTGCCCTGGTGGCGTCCCTCATCCGCCAGCCGGCCTTCAACCGCGCCTTCAGGCGGGTTTTTGCCCCGGACAACCAGCCCACCGACCACGAATTGGCCCAGCACTGGGCCAGCGTCGAGCACCGCGGCGGCCGGCGGGTCTACCACCTGATCAGCCGTTACCATGACGAACGGGCGGCCAATCAGGAGCGGTGGGCTGCGGCCCTGCGCGGGGCACCGGTGCCGCTGCGTTTCGCCTGGGGCTTGCTCGATCCCGTGTCGGTGGCGGCCATCCCGGATCGTCTCCGGACAGATGTGCCGGGCCACCTGGTAACGTGGAACGATCTGGGCCATTACCCCCAACTGGAAGCCCCAGCACGTGCGGCCGCGGAAATCATGGACCTTGAGCGGGGCGGGCCGATTCCACATCCGCCCTCGGCCAAACCATAGGCTTGCGCACGAGTCGCCGCCCGCGGGGCCCCCGGCCCTGCCCGATTTGCCCGGCTTGTGCCCGACGGAGGAACCGATCAATGCTTGCGGCGCAAAGCCACCAGGGTCAACGCGACGGCGGCCAGAACCAGCCCCGGCCCAGGAGCGTCCTTGTCCACCTGGGCTGCCGCCACTTCCGCCTCGTCACCATGTGTGGCATCGGTGTCAACCTCTGCCACCAGCCGGATCAGGCCGCGAAGCGTGGGGTCTCCATGATCTTCAGCGCTGAGGACCAAGTCAACGAGCTCGCCGTCGACGACGCCCGCCGGGACCTTGACGGCCACCGTGACGGTGGCCTTGCCCGCGGCGGTCATCTTCAGCCGCTCGGAGCCGACGATGCTGGCCCACTCCACATGAGAGCCCGTCAGGGCCAGGTTGTACGTCGCACCCTGATCCCGCGCGTTCTCCACCTGCACCTCAAACAGGGCCGTGGCGCCAGGGTTGACGAGACGCTGCTGCGCGCCAACCGACCTCAGGATGGGACCATCCAGCGCATCGAAGACGTCGTCGATGGGGTCGTGGTACTCCAGCAGGGGCAGGATGGCACTGCCTCCGGGTTCCAGGTACGGCGCGTCGGCGGCGGTGAAGGTCCGCGGCTGGCCGAACTGGAGCCGCAGTTCCAGGACCAGGTTGTTGGCCGGGTCGTAGGGAATGAAGTCGGCGACGGGCAGCGCGTGCATCTTGGCCGTCAGGGTTTGGCTGGCGCCAGGACCGAAGTCGACCGGGCCGTCCGAAGTCAGGTTGGCCAAGGAGGTGACGGAGCGGTAGTTGTAGGGGAATCCATTGTGTACATCAGACTGGGGGCCCAGCAAGATCAGGCGTCCGCCCAGTTCAGCACCCTTGAGCCCGGCCCCGGCGGTGAAGACGGCCTCGACAGAACCGACCGCGTTCAGGTCAAAGTCGAGCCCCATCAGCAGCCCCGGGTCGAGAGGAATGAACCAGCGAGATTCGCTAACCGGTTCGGGGTCGAAGCCCGTGCCCCAATTGAAACCTGCAATGCGGATTCCCGCGTCATTCTCATCTTCGGCAAGCGCGTTCATGTAGGGCTGCCCGTCGTTGCCCGGGAAAATCGCCAGGGCATTCTGCGCGGGACCGTCGGCGGCGCGGCTGTGGAACCAGACTTGGCTGTGGTGTCCGGCGGGCTGCGGTACCTCATTGAAAATGACCCCCAACTCGATGCGTCCGATCGAGGCGCGATCTGTGGTACTTTTCATATGCAGGTGGAAGGTTTGTTCCGCGCCGTGCAGGTGACGAAACGGCGTTGCGACGAGAACGGGGAGCTGACGCTCCTCCCCCGGCCCCAGTTCCAGGGCACCGACGGGGAGGATCACGTTCCATGAATCGGGGACTCCCATGGTTTCCAATTCGAACAAGTGGGTCGCGGGGCCCACGTTCTTGGCCGTCACCGTGTAGATGAAGGTGGTGGCCTCGCCGTTGCTGGCGCGCATGGGCTGGTCCGAGACAAGCCGTGCGTGACCGGTTTGTGCCACGCCGAATTGGATGGGCAGAGTTCCGCCGCCGTTGTCCGGCATGCGGTCCCCGATGATGGCGGGTGAGTCGATGCGGGGGGCTTCCGGGGTGACGCTTGTGCTGATGGTGCTGATGGCGGCAAGCGACGTTGCAACCATATCCGTGAACGCTCGCCCGGTTGCAGGTTTGGCGCCGCTGGTGTCGCGAAGGTCACTGCGCAGGACGCGCTGGATGAACACATCGTTGTCGCCATCCTGGGTGGGCCCCTCGGCGCCGCCGCGTTCCCATTGCTGGCTCCAGTCGTCGGCTCCGACGGGTTTGGAGTAGAGGGTGCTCCAGGTGTAGTCTGCCGGGATGCAGAAGAAGCAGCGGCCGAGTTCGAGTCGGAACATCTGGTCTGCGTGGGTGAATTCAATGCGCAGGAGGCCACCGTCGGTCCAGGCGGGTTCTGTTGGCGCGTTGAGGTCGACGACGCCGAGTGCGAAGGTGAACCCGTCCCGGTCCTC
>JBFIJP010000065.1:0-13624 GCA_041600695.1 Thermoplasmatota archaeon
GAGGAAACGGCGATGCTGGGACTAGCAGAGGCGATTCGCACCGAAGTGACGAGCATCCGCGACGTTGCCCGGTTGGGCTTCAAGTCGTCCGTGCCGGTGGATCGGATCTACGTTGATCTGCGGTTGACCGCGCGTCCCTCGCAGGCCGCAGGAGCAGATCGATTCCCAAGTCGCGGCGGAGGTGGCTTGCTCGACGGGGGCGAACCGGACGGCCACGGCGACGCGTCGGAGGCTTCCGCATCCCGTTGGGGCGTGCTCCTGGAGCAGAAAGAGTTCGCCCAACAGGAGAAACCGAAAAGTCCCCTGGAAGCGGTCGACAGCGAACCTCGGCTCGTGATCAAGGGGGCGCCGGGCTGCGGCAAGTCCACCGCCATGCGCCACGTTGCGCTGCTGTACGCCAAGCGGCTTGCCGATGCTCCTGCCACGGCCCCGGTGCCGTTGCTCTTCCACTCGGCCGCCTGGCGCCGGTCGGGCATGGCCCTTTCCGAGTTCATCGCCGCCGAGGTCACCCGTATCCATCCGCCCGCTGCCAAGCACGCCGAAGATGTGCTGTCTGCTGGCCGCTTCCTGTTGCTCGCCGACGCCTTCGACGAACTGGCCGGCGACCAGGCCGGGGCCGCGGCGGCCATGCAGGAGTTCCTGCGGCGTCATTCGGGCTGCCGGATGGTGGTTGCGTCTCGCACGGCCGGCTACCACAACGAGCTGTCCGATTTCGCCGAGGCGGACATCCAGCCGCTGGACGACGATCAGGTGCGCCAGTCGCTGGGCCTGTGGATGGAGCACCTGGGCCGCGCGGAGGTCGCTGACCGGCTCGAACAGGCGGTCTTCGCAACAGCGCCCATCCTGGCCCTAGCCCGAACACCTCTGCTGCTAGCGCTCATTTGCATCATCTATCACGAGGATCGGCAACTGCCACAGAGGCGCGTCGACCTCTACGCGCGCATCATGGAGACCATGATGCAGCGCTGGGTTCGCGACCGACCGCGCGAACCTGTGTTCCCGGAGGTCCAGAAGGAAGCCGTCGTGCCGATGCTGGCGCTCAGGATGCACATGGATCGCCAACAGGCGATGCCGGAGGCCGACGCCGCCAGGCTCGCCCTGAAAGAGGTGCCGGCGCTGGGGGACGAGGCAGGCGCCCTCGCGCTGCTGCGGGAACTCTGGGATTTGCACGGCGTCCTGCGCCGGGTCGGCCGCCGGGCGCCCGACGGCTCGCGGGTCGAATACGTGGAGTTCGTCCACCTGTCCCTCCAGGAATACCTGGTGGCCAAGTGGGTCCACGAAACGCAGCAGGTAGAAGCCCTTGTGCCCGTGTCGCCGGATTCCTGGTGGCGGGAAGTTTTCCTCATGGCCGTCACCCTAACCGGGCGTCGCACGAAGCACCACCTCGGACTGCTGGCGATGATACCCAAGAGCCCACTCCTGACCCGGGAACTTCTCCAGGCGCGCATCGCCGCAGACGGTGAAACCCTGGCCCCCAGGTTCAAGCAAGAGGTTGTGTCCGCGCTGGTGGACCCGCTCCGGCAACGGTGGTTCCAAGAACTCGGGTCGGAAGCGTTCACAGTCCTGCGTTGGGTTGGCGACGAGGCCGTGCCAGCCCTCCTGGAATTCCTGCGCGACCCCAAAGTCGACGACTGGGCCCGCGTCCAAGCCGCCCGGGCACTGGGCGAGGTGAAGGCCGAGGCCGCCGTGCCCGCCCTCTTGGAATTCCTGCGCGACGCCAAAGTCGACGACTGGGCCCGCAGTCAAGCTGCCTGGGCGCTGGGCGAGATGAAGGCCGAGGCCGCTGTGCCCGCCCTCTTGGACCTCGTGCGCGACGCCCAACACGACGACTGGGCCCGCGGCCAAGCTGCCTGGGCGCTGGGCGAGATGAAGGCCGAGGCCGCTGTGCCAGTCCTCCTGAACCTCGTGCGCGACGCCCAACTCGACGACTGGGCCCGCAGCCGCGCCGCCTGGGCGCTGGGGCAACTGAAAGCCCAGGTCGCCGTGCCCGCCCTCCTGGACTTCCTTCGCGACGCCCAACTCGACTCCGGGGCCCGCGCCCAAGCTTCCGAGGCGCTGGGGCAACTGAAGGGCGAGGCCGCCGTGCCCGCCCTCGTGGACTTTCTGCGCGACGCCCAAATGGACGAGTGGGACCGTATCAGAATCGCGGATTCGCTCAGCCGGATGGACGCCCGGGTGGCGGCCCCGGCGTTCTTGGGTATCCTCCGCGACGCGCGACAGCGCGCCTGGCTGCGAGGCCAATCCGGTTGGGCGTTGGGAGCGATGAAGATCGACGGTGCTGCGCGTGCGCTGCAGGATTTCCTTGGCGAGCCCGATATTGACGACTGGGCGCGTGGGCGGGTTGCATGGGCATTGGGCGAGTTGAAGGCCGAGAGTGCGTTCCCTTCCCTTCTGGATTTCCTGCGCGATGTCCGCGTCGACGAATGGGCCCGCGGCCAAGCCGCCTGGGCGCTGGGGCAACTGAAAGCCGAGGCCGCCGTCCCCGCCCTCGTGGACTTCCTGCGCGATGTCCGCATCGACGACCGGGCCCGCGGCCAAGCGGCCTGGGCGCTGGGGCAACTGAAAGCCGAGGCCGCCGTCCCCGCCCTCCTCGACCTCCTGCGCGACGCCGAGCTCAGTGCCTGGGCCCGAGGCCACGCCGCCGAGGCCCTCGGGCAACTGAAAGCCGAGGCCGCCGTCCCTGCCCTCCTGGACGTCCTTCACGACACCAAACTCAACGTCTGGGCCCGCGACCAGGCCGCCGAGGCCCTCGGGCAACTGAAAGCCGAGGCCGCCGTCCCCGTCCTCCTCGACCTCGTGCGCGGCCCCTCCCTCGGCGCCGGGCCCCAAGTCCGTGCGGCGGAGGCCCTCAGGGAGATGGCCGGACCCGGCCATCTGGCCGCACTGGCAGAAGCGCTCACGCGCACCGACAAGCCATGGTCCACGCCACCCGGACTCCGCATGGGCGACCTGGCCTTGCGAGCCATCGCATCCATCGGCGAACGGCACCGAGGCGTCCCCTACCAGGACGAGTCGGGGGAGTGGAAGCTGTGGCCGATCCCTGCGGCGCCCGAACTGGACGTTGACGAGTGATTTCAACCGATTATCGGTCGAAGATCGGGGAAACCCTGTGCCTGCGGGCGGGGGGTGCGCTTCCATGGACTCGCTTCGCTCGCTCCTGACACAAGCCGCCTTCACCGCCATCGGAGTCGGTGCCACCGGTTGGACCGTGGGCGCCGGATGGGGTCTTCCGGCCATCACGGCCGGTGCTGGCACGATCGTCGGCCTGGTCGCGGGAGGCGGCGGTCGGCGGGGCGGTTTCTCGGTCCGGGTCTGGTCCGGGGCGCCGCCCGATGACGAAGGACGCCGGCGAGGCTTGTAGCACAGGCACGCCCCTGTGCCGACGTTCGTACGCGGCGGCCCCGGCGCACCTCGAGTCATACGTCAACCGCCTTCGCTCAACCACCAAACCCACACCTTCCTTGAACGGGAATGACTTGCCGCTGACATGGATGTCCGGAATCGGCGCTCGCCGGCCGCGCCGGGCTGCCTCGGCGTCGAGTGGCGATGCTTGTCTGTCGATGTCAGCAGCGATGGCTTTGATGTCCATGGGTGGGAGCCAGCCCACGTCCCAGTGGGCGAACGGCAATTAGATAATCTCGCCACGTAGTAAATCAACTGCTACGGCAGGAGATGCCGCTGTTTGTGTTCATATGGTAAAGGGAATAGTTGGCATCGTCGTATATTGGCGGCAACGAGGATGAAAAGATGAAGACAAGCATTGCTATTGCCTGTATCGCGGCCGTCGTTGCGCTGGGGCCGGTGGCCTCGGCATGCGAACCTCCGAAGGCCGATTGCCCAGAGGTCCCCGTTGGGCCCGACGAAATCTACTATGTCTGTGAGGATGGTTCAATCTGGCGCGAAACCAACGGCTTGACTGGTCTGCAGAAGGAGGCCGGTTACAAGGCTGAGATTCCGGGCCACTTTTGTGCGTGGGCGGCCGATGAGCGAATTGGCCTTCCCGTTTCCGGCTCCGGCTAGGTCGTCGCTTGACGGCAATCTAGGCTTTCGGGGCGGCCGCGTTGGTCCTTTCCTCGCAATGCTAGGGTCTTTCCCGTTTTTCCTGCGTTGCAGCATGCGTTTTGCCGATGCGAATTGCTGATGCGCAGATGTTCGAACACGGCGCCGGCAGCGGCGACGCGCGGTGGAGCCGAAGGGATCTGGCTGGCCCCAGGTCTAGCGGCCCCCCAGCGCAGCGGCCGCGGCTGGTGCGGCCCCGAGCCCCCACCTTGGGTCCCCTTTTCGGCGTGACCACGAGAGCGTCGGCCGCCGATTCGCCTGGTTCGGTAATGCAACCGCCTTCGCCCAACCACCAAACCCACACCTTCCTTGAACGGGAATGACTTGCCGCTGACATGGATGTCCGGAATCTGATTACGTGGGGTGTGTACGCGATCTTCGCCGTGGGGGCGACATTCCTGTCGTGGCACGACCAGATGCTTTCGTTTGGCGGCGGCGTGGGGGCGGCGAAGGCCGTGGTATGGCTGGCGCTGGCAGCCTTCCTCGCCTATAGTTTGCAGGCAAGCCGCAAGGAGAACTTCATGCGGTCGATGCGGACGCTCACCGGCCTGTGGTGGGGTCGCCAAGTGGGCGCGGACCTCTATTTGGGCGTCGGGCTCGGCCTTGGTGTGATGTACTTGGACGGCGGGCTTCTGGTGCTGCTCGTGTGGCTGCTTCCGACGCTGTTCTTTGCCAACCTGGCCGTGCTGCTGTACGTAGCGCTCCATTTCGAGGCGCTCGTAGCCGGCTTCGCGTAAGGTCTGCGGGTGTGCGTGTCCCGCCATTAGCCCTGCGCGGGCCGCGCAAGGCGCTTCGCGCGCACCGGCCCTTCGGCAGACCGCGAGGGTCCGCGCCGTCGCCCTCCGTCGAAGCCCGGATGGCGTGGCGATTGCCTTTTGTCATCTGGGGCAATTGATGGGTAGATGACCGGACGCAACGGGATCCTTCGAGCCCTCCGTTTGTTGTTTGTCATTGCCTTTGTTGGCACGCTTCCGACCACGGGCGGTTGGATCACGCTCTATGTGTTGGGTGGCATGACGCTGCTGGCTGGATTGGGCTGCTGCTTGACCAGTTGCTTGTGCGACCCGTGCGGCGACTGCGATTGCGACTGCAGCGGGTGTACCGACTGTGGATGCGGCGACTGCGACTGCGATCCCGGCTGCTCGGACTGCGACTGCGACTGTGATTGCGACTGCGATTGCGGTGAATGCCTCGAAATGGCGCCGGATGAAGCCCGGGTGGCTGCCGCCGCGGCACCGTTGTTCCTGCCGATGGGCCGCCGTCTCTCGATACAGGGGTTCGCCCACCACCCGCCCGGACCCGCCTACGAGCAGGACACCTACAACCTGCGCGGAGCCCGCCTGTGCATTGGCTGCTTCACGACGTACCCGGTCTTCCTGGCCGCCAGTGCCTGGCTGGCCCTGGCGCCGCCGGGCGGGGCGTGGTCGGCCTGGCTCCTCGGTGGCCTCGGTCTGGCTGCGGTGCAGGGGGTCTCGGCGGCGGGCCTGGCCCGCCTGCGTTGGCAAAAGATCGCGGTCAAGACCAGCCTTGGTCTTGGCCTAGCCGCCGCCGTGCACGGAGTCCTGATCTCGCCGTGGCCGCTTTTGGGCCAGCAGGCGGCGCTTCTGGGCATGCTGGTACTCGCGGGCGCGTCCGCCATTCCCCGCGCTCTGCGAATGCGAGCCCACGGAGACTCCTGTCGGCACACCCGGGTCCGCTGACCGCCCCGCCAAGAGTCCAAGGGAGAACCGACGACGACGGCCGCCCTGCACCTGGCCAAGCGACACGCAGATTCCGCTCGTTGTAGCTGGGCCCACCCTCGGCCGCCGCACATCGGGGCCCAGCCCAACGTGTTCAGTACGTTCATGCCCGACGGACGCCGTCGCGTCCCCGTGAACCCACTCTGGCTGGCCACGGCCGTCCTGGTCGGCATGGCCGCACCCGTGGCGCTGTTTTGGCGCTCGTGGTCTCGCGGCCGTCGCATCGCGGCCGTCGCGCTCAGCGCCGCCGCGTACCCCATGGCACTTGGGCGCGTGCTGGAGGTCTTCAACAACGCCGTCAAGTCCGGCCCTCCCCTGCTGGAGGAACACGTTGCCCCGCTGCTCTTGGCCGCAGCCGCCGTGGCCATCACTTTGCCGGGCGCCATCGCCCTGGTGCGCTGGGGCTCTCCGGCGCCCCTCCTTCTGGCCGTGCCGCCGCTGGTGGCGATGCTGGTGTGGCAGTCGTACCCGGACTCGGAGCCGTCCCTGATGACTGAAGTCCGGCGGACGCTCGTCTCCGTGGTGGTTCTGGTGGGGGCGCTTGCGGTGCCGTGGGCGCTGCCCGCCGCGTGGCCCCGGCGCAACCGGCTGCCCCAACTCGCGCAATTAGGTGTCGTCGCCCTGGCCGCCCTCCCGCTCATCGTGCCAGGTCCGGGATTTGCCATGGACGGCCTGTGGGGCACGCCTCGCCCAGCGACCCATATCATCACCATCGAGATGACGCCGGAGGCAACGGGCCCGTACGCGTTCGACCTGGACTTGCCGTGGCCGCCGGACAGCCCCTGGCATGCCTTCCATCGCGGCGGCCTGGATGCCTTCGCGCAAGCCGACGGCGCCGTGCTCTCCGATGGGCACGGGCGCTGGTACCGCGTCGACGGCGAGGGGCCGGCGACCATCCGGTTAGCCATGCGTTTCTACGGCAGCATCGAAATGCAGGAATCCCGCATCGAGGCGGCCGCATTGGGCGTCGATGCCATCAGCGGCGGCCCCGTTGAAGTAGCGGTGACCGAGGATTCAAGGTCCCCGTATTGTCGATTCGAAACGACCTGGCACGGCGTGGTTGGCGTCGATGCCACCCTGCCCCGCCAAGAGGGCGGCGACGGGGAATGCTCGTAGCTGCACCCGGACATGGCCGGCTTGGAAATCCTGAAACCGAAGACCCCAATCGGTCCGCATGCTGCGTATCATCGTGGCCATGCTGGTCGCCGCGACGACCCTGGCTGGCTGTTCGGCGCCCCCGGCCATCGGAGAGATCATGTTCACGGCGACCGACTACGCGTTCGCGGGACCCGCGACCGCTCCCGCCGGCTGGACGCGAATCCTGTTCGATAATGGGGGCCAGGATTTGCACCACATCACCCTGCTGCGCCTGGAGGGCGACCACAGGGCTGGCGACCTGCAGGCCTACCTGTTGGCAGAGCGCAAGGTGCCTGATTGGGCAAAACAGGCCGGCGGCCCGAATGCGTTTGATCCCGGCAACGGCGGCTCCGCCACGGTTCTGCTGCGCGAGGGCCACTACGCCTTGATCTGTTTCATTCCCGACCGCGAGGGAGTGCCCCACTTCGCCCTTGGCATGGCCGCCGACCTGGAGGTTGTTCCCCGCGCCAGCCAGCCCGACCCGCCCCGGGAGGACGCGAGCTTTGTCCTGCGGGATTTCAGTTTCGACGTACCAGCTCTCGGGACCGGCGAACGCCTCTTCCGCGTCGACAACCCAGGCGGCCAGGCGCACGAACTGACACTGATTGAATTGCTAGGCGACGCTGGAATCCCGGACCTGCTGGCATCGTTTTCCCCCAACGCCACGGGGCCGCCGCCGGCTTCGTTTGTGGGCGGCGTGACCGGAATGGAGGCCGGAGACGTGAATTATTTCGTCGCCAACCTGAAGGCGGGGCGTTACGCTCTGATCTGCTTCGTGGAAGACCCCAACACAGGCGCGCCGCACTTTGCTCTCGGCATGGCGCAGGAAGTCAGCATCTAGCGCATCGGGCGCTGGCGCAACGGTTTCCTAGCTCACCCGGCGTGGGCGGCTGTGGTCAACCTCATCCTGCCGCTCCTGCTAGGCGTCGGCGGCGGCGCCTGGCTTGCCATCCGAGCCGCGCGGCTGCGCGTATTGAGCGGCAACAGCGCCAGGGTTGCTGCGATCCTGACGGCCGTGGCCGCGCCAGTCGCGTTTGCGGCCCTGGCAGCCATCCTGAACATCGTGATTGACCTCGCCAGTCCGCTTCAGGCAAGCGTGGCTGCCTTGGTGTCGGGCGTGGTCGGCGCCGCCTGGCTCGTGGCTGCCGCCATGGGTGCGCGCACCCCGGACCGGTTTGCCTGGTTGGCCCTGGTGGTGTTTGCTGGCCTGGCCCTGATGGCCACCACCGCTACCCGTGCGTTTGACCCGGCGGTTCGCGTGTTCGTGACCATGCTACCGATCCTCGGCTTCCTGGCCGTGGCGCCCGTGGCCGCGGGCAGAGCGTTCGAGGAGGGGCGCGACCAACGGGTTCGGTGGGCCGCCTACGGCGTCGGGGCCATCATGGCCTTGGCCGCCGTCGGGGCGCTGCCTGTTGCCCTCTTCGGCATCGCCATGCCGCCGCAGGAGGCGGTGCACACGTGGGAATTGCGCCTCGTGCCGCTTGCCGAAGGTGAATACACGCTTCGCCTGGACATGCTGGATGACGATTCGGGAATCTCGGCAAAGCGCCTGAAGGACCATTTGGCGGATGGCCTCGCGCGGGCCGGCGCCGACGCCCACTGGGAAAACGGCACGCTGGTTGTCCAGGCGTCCGGCATCGTCCGGGCGTCCGCGTCCATAGCATTCTTCGGCGCCGTGGGCGACCGGGAGGGTTTCCCGACCGTGCGCGAGAACGTCACGGCCACCGTTGTCGGGCCGACCGTCATGGCCCGCTGGATCATCGAACATTCTGGAGGCGAGGGGCACACGTGCTGGCAAAGGGGTGCCCTGGGTGGCCAGGTGGAGGCCGACGGCCCCATCGAGTTGCGGCCGGAGGCCGGCGACGAGCCCCATCACGTCTGCGCTTAGGGCCCAGAGTCCAACAGATCTGTCCGGAAGGGCCTGCCACAGGTCGCACGACCCCGCTCGTGCTCAGACGCGACGCGCCTGGCGCTCCGCCCGAAGCCCTGGAGATGACCATTTTGCGATACATTGTCCCTGCCCGCGCAGGCTTGGGCCCGCCTCAGGGGTGGGGACCGCCGGTCGCGATGCCTTAGTTGGTCGGTGCAGGGGCATTCGCGGGGCGGCCACACCGCAGCGGGCCGTCCGGCCCCCCGGAGGCCTTGGTAAGCATTTTAACCCCCCCTCGGTCTTTGCCCCATTGCCTCTGCCCCGGTGGCGGCAAACGGAGTTGATTGAGTATGAAGACCATGATCGCGGCGGCCTTTACGGCCGCCTTGATGCTAGCTGTGCCCATGGGCACCAACGCGGGAATGTGCCACGTGGCCCTGACCGACCTGCTGGACTTTGACATCGCTGGCGTCCTGTACATCGACGACCGCCCGGGCCCGCAGCCCGTGTCCCTGATCGGCCTCGCTGAGGGAACCGGCACCTGGTTCTACCTCGAGAGCAACAGCATCCCGAACCTGCAGGCTGGCGGCGCCAGTGTCATCGAGGAAGTCGACGGCGACTACAAGACCTGCGACAACGCCGACCTGTTGCTCCTGTAAGCACAGCGGATTTCCCCTTCCCCCTTTCCCCGGCGATTTTTCGGTGATTGTTTTTTTGCTCATATCCAACCTGGGGGCGCCGCACCACCTTGGCATGGTGCCTTCTACGCGAGGCAACGGGCTTGCCGCAAACATAACTATATGGCAATGGCTATGGTAGGCTGTAGCCTCAACGCTTATGGCCTGATACATCTTTGCCTCAAATGCGGCGCTATCACAATAGCCCGCGGAGGCAGATAAACCATGAATCGTATTGGCGCCCTAGCGCTCACCTCTCTGCTATTTGCTGGCACCCTGGCCCTTGGGCCGGCGGGTCTCGCGGCCGGAGCCGAGTGCACCGCCAGGGACGCGTTTGCCATCGTCGACACCATCTACCTGGACATCCACGACCACAGGTGGGTTGACCCGACGACGAACCCCAACGGATTCGCCGGCAACGCCCCAGGCATTGTGTCAGAAACCCACGTGTACCTGGAATCCAACGGCGTTCGACTGCTCCAGCGCGCCGAAGGCGGTAACGACGCTGGCATGTCCGACAGCTACGGCACGGGCTGCACCAACGGCGACACGCTCCTTTTCTAGGACGCGCCGCCTGACTCTCTTCACCCTTTCCCGACAGCATCCTTTTCTCGGCGTCAGCAGTTCCCCTTGCCCCCCGGCCCGCGCCAAAAACACCCCATGATCGCTCGCCACTGCGCAGGCTTTCGCCAGCGAGGCCAGGCGCGGGGCGGCGAAGGCCTTTTTAGTGGTTCGGTCAGTGTTCGGTAGGCTACCACCGTGAGTGGAAGCTGACGGAGCCAATCAGATGAAGCGCCTATTGACGGTGTTCCTGTCGGGAGTGTTGCTGTTGACCAGCAGCCCCGCCACGGCCGCCACCTGCCCAACAGAGACGGATATCCTCGTGGAGTTCGACGCGCCCAACAACCGCAGCTTCTCGGTGCTGCAGGGCGACAGCGACGAGGACTACGTGGCGCACTACTACGTCGCCGACGACACGGACTCCGGCGAGATCTTCCTCGTCGCCGTGTACAAGGAATCCAACGGAGTCCCCGGTCTGCAGCGCAACGACCCCACCGTCGGTGAGGACACCTGCGACAACCCGGATGAAATCATCTTCTAAGGACTCCCCCATCTCCCCTCCCTCCTTTCCCCAACCTCTTTTGTGCCCCTCGCCGGGACGGGCATGGTCGTCGCGAGCCGGGTAGTTTTTGCGCGCCCCCTGATTGGCGCCTGTCATGCGGGTTTCGACCGTGTGTGTCGTGGGCGCTGGCAACATGGGCAGCGGCATCGCCCAGGCGTGGGCGACAGCAGGCTGCAATGTATTGCTGTACGATGTAGCCGACGGCGCCGTCGAGCGTGCCCGTGACCGGATTCGGCAGGGGCTGGAGCGCCGGGTTGCCGCCGGCAAGACGTCCCAGGCCCGAGTGGATCAGATTCTGGGACGAATCACGCCTGCACCGGACCTGCAGGCGGCCGCCGCGGCATCTCATCTGGTGGTGGAAGCCATCCTGGAGGACCTGAATGCCAAGCGGGCATTGTTTCGCCAACTGGGAGACGGCTGCCCTGCGACCACGATTCTGGCCACCAACACATCCAGCTTCCGCGTGGCGGACATCGCTGCCGCCGCGGCCCATCCGGAGCGGGTGGTGGGCCTGCACTTCTTCTTCCCGGCCGCAGTCAATGCCCTCGTGGAGGTCGTGCCCGGCCCCCAGACCAGCCCGGAGACGGCAGCGGCGGCCAGTGCCGCCGTCGCAGCCCTGGGTAAGCTCCCCATTGACACGGCGGACTCACCTGGATTCTGTGTCAACCGCTTCTTTGTGCCGTGGCTCAACGAGGCTTGCCGGTTGCTGGAGGAGGGCGTGGCGTCGGCCGCGGCCATCGACGCCTCCGCGCGGGAGGCGTTTGGCATCGGCATGGGGCCGTTTGCCTTGATGAATGCCACGGGGCCACCCATTGCCCTTCATTCGCAGCGCACCCTGCACGAAGCGTTCGGTGACTTCTACGCCCCGAGTGATGCCCTGGCGAGGCAGGTCGAGAGCGGTCAGCCGTGGCCGATCGATGCGGCGGCCGAGGGCGCCCCAGTGGAGGTTCGCGAGAGGCTGCTGGCGACGGTGTTCCTGATTGCCTCCCAGTTGGAGGCGGAGGGCGTGGCGACGCGGCGCGACACGGACCTCGGTGCGGTTACCGGACTACGCTGGGGGGCGGGGCCGTTCCGGATGATGAACGATGTGGGGCTGGCCGAGGTACACCGCATGGTATCGGCCCTTGCTGCGCGCCACGGGATCGACGTGCCCGGCCGCCTCGCTGAGTTGGCGGCCACAGGCGGCACGTGGCCGTTGCCCGTGGTGCAGGTTGAAATGCTGGACGAGGGGCGCGTGGCGCGAGTCATGCTGGATCGCCCCGAGAGACGCAACAGCTTGGCCCCCGACATGCTGGAGGGGCTGGCTGGCGCGCTGGATGAACTGGAGGCAGGCGGGGCCCGGGCGGTCATCCTCACGGGCAGGGGCAATGTGTTTGCCGCCGGAGCCGACATTCCGGGCATGCTCGATCTGGACAGCCTCGCGGCGGCAGCCTACACCGAGCAGGGTGCCCGGGTTCTAGAGCGCCTGGAGAGCCTGCCGGCGCCGGTCATCATGGCCATCAACGGAGCGGCCCTTGGGGGCGGCCTGGAGTTGGCGCTGGCTGGCGACTTGCTCCTGGCTGCCGACGGCGTGCGCCTGGGCTTGCCGGAGGTGGCCCTCGGATTGCATCCAGGCTGGGGGGGCACCCAGCGGCTGCCCCGCCGCGTCGGCCTGGGCCGGGCCAAGGATCTGGTCTTGACGGGCCGCGCCGTTCCGGTCGCTGAGGCGCTCCAGATGGGACTCGTCAATGAAGTCGTTCCCGCAGACCAACTGGCTGAACGTGCCCTGGAATTGGCGCGCCGACTTGCGGCGCATGCCCCGCTGGCGGTTGCGGCTGCCAAGCGTAGCCTGAACCGAGGGATGGCAACGGACCAGGATCAGGGCCTCGTGCTGGAGCGTGAATCGGTGGCGCTGCTGTTTGACACCCAAGACAAACGCGAAGGACTGACCGCGTTCCTTGAACGGCGAAGCCCCCAGTTCCGGGGGCTCTGATGCCGGCCGAGAATCTGGCGGGGCTGCGCATGGTGGCCGTGGGGAACATCGTTTTTGCCGTGGGGGGAGCCGCCGCCTACTGGATGCGGCTTTCGCTGAGCATGACAGCGGTGCTTGCCTTGGTGGTCATCTTGGGCGCAGTGCTGGATCTTCGCCACAGCAACCGCAACAGCATGGGGATGGACCGGGCGCTCAGTTTCGTTGTCGGGGCGCTTTCCCTGAACGCCGTGCTGGTGGTGCTACCTTATCTGACCGTGGGGGCGGACGGGAGCCTCTGGGATTCCAGGTTCTTCTTTGCCCTGGACTTGATGGTGGCCGCGGGCGGCCTCGTATTGGTGAACCATGCGATCTTCACGGCAGCCGGGTCGGTGGCGACCGCCCAGTTGCTGGCGCAAATTCAGCTCGGCCTTGTTGCCGGTGCCATCCTGGCCCTCTACTACCTTCCAGACGGCACCTGGGTCCCCGTCGAGGTGAATGGCCACATGACCCGGATGCTGGATTTGCAGTGGAGCCCCGCCATCGCGGCCATCGGCGCGCTAGCATGGGCGGTGCCGGCGTTCGCACGACCTGCGGCCGTGCGGGCCGCCTGAGACGCGCCGCCCGGCTGGCCTCCGCCCCCCGTTTCGGCAGCCTGGATGGCCCATCCGGAAACCCCTTTGTGCGCAGGGCGGATTCTTGCCGCATGGAAGCAGCGCCAAAGATGGAATACGAAACGCTGGAAGAATTCTGGCCGTTCTACCTGGAGGAACACAGCGACCCTGTCAACCGGCGCTTGCACATCATCGGGACCACCATCAGTGTGGTGTGGGCGATCGGCTGCCTGCTGACGGGCCGCTGGCGCTGGATTCCGCTGGCCGCCGTTCCCGGCTACGCGTTTGCCTGGGTCGGCCACTTCCGCTTCCAGAAGAACCGCCCGGCGACGTTCAAGTACCCGGGCAAGTCGCTGGCGGGGGACTTCATCATGTGGTCCCACGCAGTCAAGGGTACGCTTGACCAGGAGTTGAACCGGTTCGGCATCGAGGCGCCCCCGCCGACGCCGTCGACGCC
>JBFIJP010000066.1:0-13595 GCA_041600695.1 Thermoplasmatota archaeon
CAGGAGGGGCCCGAAGTGGACTACCTGTTCGACCTGCTGATCGAGTGGTTCGACTACTACCTCAAGGGAGAGGGCACCCGGCCCGTCAACGACGCGGCGCCGATCCAGGTGTCCAGCAGCCCGTGGACCGGCGATCTGCTGGAACTGGCCTCGTGGCCCGACCCGGCCACGGCAATCGTGATGGCGCTGGGCAGCAACGGCGGCCTGGCCGGCGGCTCCGCCGCCGGCGTCACACCTCTCGGGACGACCGGGCTCGCTGGCATGCGAGACGACGGCGCCGCCAACGTGCTGTTCCCACCCATGGAGCAGGCGCCGGCCGGAACACGGCTGGACACCGCCACTTTCTCCTCAGGCCCGCTGGCGCAGGACACGCGGCTGCTCGGAACCCCCCAGGTCGAACTCAAACTGATCCCGGCGGGGGCCCAATTCCAGGTGGTCGTCAAGGTCTTCGATGTCGGCCCCGACGGCGATGAACTGGTCACCCGGGCGATCATGGGAATTCGCGACGCTGTGCCGGGTCTGCCGCGGGCGGTGGACTTCGACCTCCAGCCGTACCACCACGTCTTTGCCGCCGGCCACGAGATCGAGGTCCGGGTCGCCACGTCCGACTTCCCGGCGTACCTGCCGTACCCCGCCCAGCAGGGATTTGCCCTCCATACGGGCGATGGCGGTTCGACGGTTCGGCTGCCGCTGGAACCCGCCATCTGATGACCTTACTGCCTAGGCCCAGGGCCGTGTTCATCGGCGGCAGCGCAGCCTACCGGCCCCGCGCTGCGGGCAATAGCCGCTTCAGGCACACCCGTCCGCGCTATTAAAAACGTCCAGCCGCTACTTATTGCGATATGATGATTCTGCGAATGGCGCCGGTCCTGCTGCTCCTTGCCCCCCTGGCCTGCGCCGATTCCGCCGAATCCGGACCGCCGGAAGGGGCCATCCTCGCACCCGTGGGCAATACCGCGGCCGACATTCGGGCAACCCTGGAATTGCCGGCGGCCACCTGGTACAACGACGCCGATGCTGACAAGATCTTCGACTCCCTGGAGCAGCGATTCAACCAGGCACCCGCCCGGGCGCAGCCAGCCATCGTGACCTTCGTGGAGGGAACGGACGTGACGGCGGCCCTGGCGGCGGCGCAACTGGCCCTGGGCGACTGGTCCCCGCGGCACGTCTACCACCACACCGGAGGATTCGCCGCCGACCTGATGGCGCAGGACGCCCATGCGCTGGCCGCGCTGCATCAGGTTCGCCAGATCGAGTGGAGCCAGCCGGGCCACCCGGAACTGGACACGGCCACCGAGACCATGGGCGTGCGGGCGGTGCAGGATCTCATCCAGCCGGTCGGCGCGCCCGGCATCGGCATCGCCGGCGAGGGCGTCGTCGTGGCCATCATGGACAGTGGCTTCGATGGCCAACACGTCGATTTGGCCGGCCAGTTCGTGCGGTTCATCGACTGGGCCAATGGCGGCCGGGAGGGTACACCGTACGACTCGGGCAGCCACGGGACCCACGTTGCATCCATCGCCGTTGGGCTCGGCGCCGGCAATCCCGACTACAAGGGCGTGGCACCCGGAGCCAAGGCCGTCGGGTTCCGCATCAACAACGGCGACACCAAGGCCGCGGCCATCGCGAGCGTCGACTGGATCCTGGCCCATCCCGAAGCGGGCGTGCGGGTGTCGACGATCAGCTATGGATTTGGCACCACCGTCGATGGCACGGACGCACTGGAACTGGCCATGGATCGGCTGTGGGAGGCGGGCGTCGTTCCGTTCAAGTCCGCCGGAAACGAAGGGTCCGAGAAGCGAACCCTCACCATCCCCGGAGGCGCCCGCGGAATCCTGGCCGTCGGGGCCATCCACGACCCCGGCGAGGACGGTCTGCGAATGCGAGAGAGCAGCAGCCGCGGCCCAACGGACGACGGACGCATCAAGCCGGACATCGTGGCCCCCGGCTCATCCATCATGGCCGCGTCAAAGGGAACAGGGGATCGCTACCGCTCCTCGTCGGGCACCAGCATGGCAAGCCCCTTCGCCGCCGGCGTTGCCGCCTTGATGATCAGCGCGGACCCGGGCCTGACGACTGAGGATGTTCGGCGAATCCTGGAAGACACGGCATGGGACATGGGTCCGGCGGGCGCCGACATCGACTGGGGCGCCGGGCGCATCGATGCCCTGCGGGCAGTGCAGAGGACGCTCCTGGAGCGCGCCCTGAGTGAACAACTCCCATGGGGCGATGTCGCCGCTTGGAACGTCACCGGGCCGCCGCTGCTGGGTCACCAGTTCTTCGGTTTCTCCGGGCCCTCGGCAGCCGCCTCGTTCACGGTCGTGGCGGCGGACCAACCCCTCGGCATCACCATCCTGGCCGATGGCCTCGAAATGGGCAGCAGCCCGGGCAGCCGCGCCGTCACCGTCGTTGTGGAGGACCCCAATGGCGCGCAGGCGATCAATTCGCCTTTCCTGTCCACCAATCGCCAGCAAAGCTACAGCACCGACAGTGCCATGGCAGGAACCTATCACATTCGGGTGAACGGACTGGAGGGCCTGGCCGGCGTCAACGTTGACGTGGTCGGGTTCGTTCCGCTGGCGGGTAATCCGTACGTCTTGCCGGCGGACGCCGACGCCTACGAAGCCCTGGGTGGGCCGGGTGCGGGGGGTGCCGCCGCGCCTGCGGGAGCCGTGGCCTTCGCCGGGCTGACCGCCTTGTTCGTCGTGCGGCCTCGTCGCCAGTAGTCCTGCGATCCTATGCGCTTGGAACCATGCGCACCGCGTCGACGCGGTAGGCGGACGGACGGCCGACGTGCCACGTTTGAAGGAACACGGTATCGTAGTCGGCCGGCGAAGTTCCAGGCACCGCGAAGGTGGGCGACCACACAGGAATCCCGGCCCGAAGGAACGTCAGACGGCCGACCATGTCGGCCCCGATTTCCAAGCGCAGCGTGTACTCGATTCCCGCGGCGGCGCCCGGGCCAAACGCGCAATACAACGCGCCCGAGGACCATGTCGTACAGTAGGCCATCCCGAAATCATGCAGGGCCACATGGACGCCAGAGTATGCGTAGGGAGGCAGTCCCATGGATTGTGCCAGTGCGGGGTCCTGCCAGGCCGGGATACTGGCGAGGGGAATCGAACCAATATCCATGGAGAATCGGTGAAGCCTGCTTGCCGCTACATCGGATTCAACCACGAAGCCCCCGGGGGCGGGCACGATGTACTTCCATGTGGCGGTGAAGTCCCCGTAGGCTGGCGAGACGGACCTCAGCGCATCGCCCGTGAACTCAACGTAGCCGCTACCCGTTGGCCGGGTAAACCAGGAAAGGGGCGCCAGCGGCGTGTCGAACTCTTCGTTGAACGTGCCGACAGAAAGGGGCAGGGCGGCGGTATCAACGCCGGCGAGCAGGGCCACGACCGCCAAGGCGGCCAGTGCGGAGCGCATGGGGCCCCATGGCGTGACTCGGCAATTCACCCTTGGCAGGCAGTAGCCGGCAGGCACGTGGAGGCCGGCCGCCGGGGACCCAAGTGGGGGCCCGCTGGCGGGGCTCCTGGGCGGCGCGGCCAGGGGGGGTGGAGGGGGATCAGGGACCGTGCGCGTTAGATGGCGATCAGGGAGAGGCTGTCGTAGTTGTGGGTCGAGCGGAACGACGACCAACTGACGCCCCACAGTTGCAGGCCGGTGATGCTGGCACCTGCCGGAATGGGGACAGGCGCGGAGACGCCGCTGTTGGGGCCGGTGAGCTCAGCCACGGCGGTGCCGGCAAGGGCATCCAGCTTGATCGTGACCTCGTACCAGGCGTTGGGCTGGTTCCAGCGGGCGAAGTCCCGGCTGCTGCCCAGGGGCGTGAACAGGCTGACGCGGTTGTTGGGTCCCCAGAAGTCGTTGACCGTGAGGGCAATGTCGCCAGCCGTGGTCTTGATCGTCAGTCCGGTGTCGGTGTCGGAGCTGATCGCGCTGCCCTGGAAAGCGAAGGAAACCTCGGCGTACGCCAGCAGCGGCGTGGGGACCAGCGATTGCGTCAGGACGGCGGCCGCGCCGCAGCAGGGCGGATTGAGCTTCAGGCTGCAGGCGCCGGTGAAGGCGCGCGTGCAGTCCTGCGTGGCGCCGCTTCCGGTGACGGTCCAGGCGGCGGTGCCGGCTTCCCAGTCTTCGAAGGCAACTCCAACTGCCTGCGATGAGCTGGCAAGAGCGAAGAGGGCGATGGCAAACAGGGCGGTGATCTTCATGAGGACGTTCCTCGAGGCAATAAAATCTCTCTGCAATATAAGGCTGATCTCCCGTACCCCCTGCATCCAAGGAGCCTGCGGCGCCGCCTAAGGCACGCCGACGAGATCGTCGTCCATCAGGAACGTCACGCTGGTGATCCACGTGCTGAAGCGCTACATCGGATTCAACCACGAAGCCCCCAGGGGAGGGCACGATGTACTTCCACGCGGCAATGAAGTCCCCGTAGGCAGGGGAGACAGACCTCAGGGCGTCGCCGGTGAACTCAACGTAGCTGCTGCCCGTCGCGCGGGTGAACCAGGACAGCGGTGCCAGGGGCGTGTCGAACTCTTCGGTGAACGCTGCAATGGAAATGGGCGAAGCGGCAGTATCGCCAGCCAGCAAGGCAATGACCGCGACGGTGACCAGTAGGGGGCGCATGGGAAGGTAGTCCTCGACGAGCCGTTTGAGCGTTGGCAGGCAGGAGCCGGCATCAGATTATTCCGCGGCGATGAGCGTCTGGACGCGGCGGACCGCCTCCTAGTCGTCCGACGGGGCCCCGGTCACCATGCCCTTGCCTGCAATTAAAAGGTGAAAATGCCTACTTTCGAAAGTATGCGAATCTTTTGGGTGGTGGTTGCAATCCTTTTCCTGGCACCGGCCGGACTGGGCCAGCACGACACCGGTGAGCCGCCGGACGGGGCCGTGGTGGCCCCCGGCGGCAACTCCCCTGAGGATGTTCGGGTGACCCTGAGTCTGCCGGCAGCGACATGGTACAATGACCGCGACGCCAACAAGATCTTCGATTCCCTGGCAGCACGCTTCTTGGAGAATCCCGGCCAGCCGGAGCCAACGATCGTGACGTTTGTGGAAGGCGCGGATGTGGCTGCCGCGATGGCCGCCGTTTCCGTCGTGGTGCCCAGCCTGGCCCCGCGGTACGTGTACCACCACCTCGGCGGTTTCGCGGCCGACCTTCGAGCGCAGGAGGCCGAGGCGATTGCCGCCTTGTCACAGGTGCGGCAGGTGGAGTGGAGCCAACCGGGAAGTCCGGAGATGGACACGGCCGCCGAAACCATGGGCGTGCGAGCGGTGCAGGATTTGCTGCGGCCCATTGGCCAGACTGGCAACGGCACCGGGATCACTGGCGAAGGCGTGGTCATGGCCATCATGGACACGGGCTTCGACGGCGACCACATCGACCTGGCCGGGCAGATCATCGGCTTCATCGATTGGTCCGTCGCCGGCGCCGAGGTGCCACCTTACGATTCTGGCAACCATGGCACGCATGTGGCGTCGATTGCACTGGGCCTCGGCGCCGGTAATCCCGCCTATGCGGGGGTTGCGCCCGGGGCCAAAATGATTGGATTCCGCATCGCCACCGATGACAGCAAGGGAGCAGCCCTTGCGAGCGCAGACTGGATTCTTGCACACCCCGAACAAAACGTCCGGATTTCCACGCTCAGCTTTGGATTTGGTTTCACCGTCGACGGCACCGATGCACTGGAGCTCGCCATGGATCGCCTCTGGGAAGCCGGCGTCGTGCCGTTCAAGTCGAACGGCAACTTCGGCCCGGCCCGCGGAACCGTGACGATTCCCGGAGGCGCCCGGGGAATCATTTCGACTGGCGCCATGCACGATCCCGGCGAGGGCGGCCTGCGCATGTGGGAACAGGCCAGCCGGGGGCCCACCGATGATGGGCGCATCAAGCCGGACCTCGTCGCGCCGGGCGCAGGCATCATGGCCGCTGCGGTAGGTACAGGCGACGGCTACCGGTCGGGTTCCGGAACGAGCATGGCCAGCCCGTTTGCAGCGGGGGTCGCGGCCCTGATGATCAGCGCCGACCCGAGCCTTGATGCCGTGGAGGTACGGCGGATTCTCCAATCCACCGCGTGGGACTGGGGGCCGGTGGGAGCCGACATCGACTGGGGTGCGGGTCAGGTGGCCGGCCTGCGCGCCGTGCAAGCGACGCTGCTGGAGCGGGCGCTGCGCGAGGGGCTTGCCTGGGCCGACGTCGCGGCATGGAACGTCACGGGCCCACCCCACCTCGGCCAGACTCGGCTCATCATGGCGGCCCCCGCGTCCCGCGACACGTTCGAGGTGCTGGCGCCGGGCCAGCCGCTGGGAATCACCATCCTGACGGAAGGACTCACCCCACCCAGCCGCGACACGGGAAACCGCGTCATGTCGGTCATCGTGGAGGACGCCGAAGGCAGCCATTCGGTGAGTTCTCCCCTGACGGCTCACCGCCGCCAGCTCAGCCTGAACTGGACGAGCGCACCAGCCGGCATCTACGACGCCTTCGCCAGCGGCATCGACGGCCTGAGCAGGGTGAGTCTGGATGTCATCGGGGCGGTTCCGATCACGGGCAATCCGTACGTCCTGCCCGCCGACGAGGAGGCCTACGCGGCGATGGGATAGCCCGTGGGCCATCAAGGCCCGCGGACGGGTCCAACTGGGGAACCTGCAGTACGGCCACGCGGCGCCATCGGGGCCAGCCGCTGGAGGTTGACGACTGGTCTGCCCGCTCATTCCCATCGTGTAATCCAGAGGGCGTAGATGACCGCCGCATGCGGCCCGAGTTCCACCTGCCAAACGGCCTCGTCCTGCGCGAGATCACCATGTGGAAGGCTATCATCTTCAGCATCCTGACCTTTGGAATTTACTAGCTGATCCTTGTCTACCAGAACACGAAGGACATCCAGGCCACGCGGACCCAGCCGTTTGATGCATGGCAGATCATCTTCTGGATCGGCGCTATCCCGTTTCTGGGGTTCCTGCACTGGATTCTCTACGTCTTCAACTGGATGGGACTCAAGGAACTGCGCCATGCGCATGGCAAAACCGACGACAGCCTGGGGATTGTCGCGTTGATCCTGGCGATCATCCTGGCGCCCGTTGGACAAATCATCTGGGCCGTCCACTTCAACGACACCATCCGGGGCATCGGCCAAGCGTCCACCGCCACGGGGCAGTTGAAGGCCCCAACCCCCCCCATGAGTCGGTGTCCACCACCCTCAAACCCCCCACCCGCGTGCCCGGCGCCGTGGACTGGACCGAGAAGTACCGCCCCCACAGCCTCGCGGAGCTGGTAGGCAACGGACCCGCCGTCCGGGCGCTGCGGGAGCGCGTACCTGCATTCAACTCAGCGCCGAAGTTTCGGGGTTGCCTCAGAAGTGACGCTGCTGCGTCCCTGCTACTTCGGCCGGCGGCTCACATCCGCATGTGCTTTGTGCATGCCAGGGTTGCTTCTCGCAGCCAATGGGTCTGGGGTGGGGGTGACGGTCCCGTTCGGGGGGGTTCCAGCTACGCCGTGCGTCTTCTATCGGGCTTATTACAGTTTCCTATTGATCGGCGTGAAGGCGGCGTAGGGAATTATATCGCTCAAAGATTCTACCCATTGGCTTTAAATACTGTCTGTGATATACGCTTTGCAGAAGGGCGCCTCCTCCGCGAGGCAGCTATCTACCGACTCGTGCCGCGGGGCTTGCCCCTACCGTAAGAAGTGCGAGAGGTTGGGAAGACAATGCAGATGCAGCACGAAACGCAAGAGATGGGCTCTAGGATTTCTCCTGAGAAACGTTCGGCCAGTTTTAGGTGGCCGCTAGTTTTGCCGGATAAATCTCATGCGTTTGCCCGGCGATGCGTTGTTGATACAGATGGTGAAAAATGGTGCGAATTTGAAACGCGAGTGGGACTCTTCCGGATGCGGACGGCGACTATCACGCTGGCTGAAGGTGAGTTCTACGTTGACTATGATGCGGAGGTTATTCGCATGAGGGCGGTTAGGCCTGGCGCAGTGGGCTCTGCGAGTGGCCATTGATAGAGTAATTTGGCTTTTCTTCCCGTGTAGCCTCGCATTAACAAACAGCATCCAGAAGATTTACATAGGCAACCACCACTAAAGGTGGTGGATAGGATGTTGTGGTCTCTGTTCGTGTCGCCGGCTGCCACAGTTGAGGTGGTGGGGGTGATTGTCACTGCAGTTGTGGGCCTTGCGTCTCTTGCCATATTGGTCTGGACTGCCTATACCCATGTCAACCCGGTAATCATAAGACGTGCTCGATTACCTGGTGCGGATCCAGATGTGAGCACCAATGATGGATTATATTTCGTTATTTACAATCGGAAAACGTATCCCATCACACTCGATGAGCTACGCTTGGCTGGGCCAGTGGGAATGAATACGTACGGCGTTGAACATAGTGTCGTTCGGGCGCATGGATCTAACGACGCGATCGAGTTTCCCTGGTCCCTACAGGCGAAGGAACGACTGGCGATCTGGGTCAATGTGGTCGCTGAGCGATCTGTAGAACTTGGAAACATGTATTTTGCCCTCACTTACGGAGGGGACAAGCAAGCTAGGACAAACCGGTTTCACGCGACTCTGACGGGCAGAAATACTGAGTCGCAAGGCAGCATGCTTCGCCTGAAATTGCCCTGGGGCGATGCAAATAGGCAGGACCGGCCGCTGATCATTGCGGCAGCTTTGCTATTTGCGGGCGCGGTTTCTTTCGCGGTGCTCGTCGTTGCCGTCTGGGAGGCCTCCGATGCAGGTGACGGGGGTCGCGCGGACGGTTTGTTGACCATAATTTCGGGATTCCATTTCGCAGGCAACGCGGGATCGGCGCAGGAGTACTCCGGTTCTTCTCTGGGGCGCAATAGCGCGATCTTTGATCCTCCCGCCGACACGCAGCGTTTCATCGCCCATTTGGAATGGGACTTTCGCGAACTTGGTGGCTCGGAGGAACTCATCCTCGTTCTAGACAAGTTTGATGGAATGGGGTGGCGCCATCATGCGAACGCGACTGGGCCCACCCCATTGCATCTCAGCGTTGAGCCTATCGATCCACGGGTTGAAACCATTCGTGTCAGAATCCTCGTCCCTGCGGATGGGGCTGTCGTAGACCAGCCTTTTGATGCGGCGTTGACGGCATGGGGTCAGCCTAAGCCGAAGGATTAGCTATACTTCTTGCGAAGCCACACCAAGCCATTTCCGCGCCCGTCCCTGCCGCTCCTGCTTCCTGCATTGCCGTCGGTACGGCTTGCGCTGCCTGGCGGCCTCAGTGCGCATGTGGGTCGGGTACGTCCTTCGCCCATGCGGCGTCAAGCCTAGTCTGCCACCACCCTCAAACCCCCCACCCGCGTGCCCGGCGCCGTGGACTGGACCGAGAAGTACCGCCCCCACAGCCTCGCGGAGCTGGTAGGCAACGGACCCGCCATCCGGGCGCTGCGGGAGTGGGCGGAGGCCTGGGTCGAAGGCGAGCCCAAGCAGCGGGCGGTGATCCTGGCCGGTCAGGCGGGCGTCGGTAAGACCAGCGCCGCCATGGCGTTGGCGGCTGACATGGGCTGGGCGGTCATCGAACTGAACGCGTCGGACGGGCGCAACGCGGACACCATCCGACGGGTGGCGACGGCGGGCGCCATCCACCAGACCTTCGCCTCCGACGGATCGTTCCATGAGGCGGGCAGCCAGGCGGGTCGAAAGCTCATCATTCTGGACGAGGCCGACAACCTGTACGAGCGGCTCGATAAGGAATCCGCTGGGGCGGGCTCCGATCTGTCGGACCGCGGGGGCAAGCGGCAGATCATCGATACGATTCGCCAGACCCACCAGCCCATCGTCCTGATCGTCAACGACCTCTACGCGCTCCAGAAGGGATCGGGTTCGGCGCTGCGCTCGCTGGCGGAGACGATCAAGTTCACCAAGGTCAACGTGCGCTCGATTCCAAAAGCCCTCGAACGCATCGCCCGCGAGGAGGGCATCCGCGTCGATCGGGACGTTCTGGAAGCCATCGCCGTGCGGGCGGAGGGAGACCTCCGGGCCGCCGTGCGGGATCTGGAAAGCCTGTGCGCCGGCCGCACCCAGGTGACCGCTGCCGACCTGGGCAGTCTGGGCTTCCGGGACATCACCGGGAACATGTTTGACCTGGTGCGCCACGTTCTCAAGGGTAACGACATCGACCGCCTGCGCCGCGAAGCGATGGATGTGGACGCGACACCCGAGGAGAAGGTGCTGTGGGTCGACGAGAATCTGCCCAAGGAATTCACCGATCCGGGCGATCTGGTGCGGGGCTACGATATGCTCAGCCGCGCTGACCGTTTCCTTGGCCGCGCCCGCCGCAGCCAGAACTTCCGGCTCTGGGCCTACGCGGGCGACTTGGCGACGCTTGGCGTGCAAGCCAGTCGGCAGGTTCGCCCCCGGCCGGGCGCCAAGGGCAAATTCGTGCCCTTTGGGTTTCCCCAGTACCTGATGAAGATGAGCCGCACCAAGGCCAGCCGGCAAAACAAGGCCGCGTTGGCTGAGGCGTTGGGGCACGGCACCCACATGAGCCGCCGCAAGGCTGGCTTGGAGCAGGTTCAGGTTTTCGAGACGCTGTTTCGCGCCGACCGTGAATTTGCCATTTACCAGACGCTGGAACTGGAACTCACTGATGACCAGGTGGCGCTGCTGCTGGAGGGTAAGGCGACGGACAAGGACGTGAAGGCCATCCGCGCCGAGGTGGATAAGCTGGCTGCGACCCGCGGCCCGAAATCGGGGGCGGAATTTGGCTTCAAGGCGCCCAAGGGCGACGACGAGCAGCCCCCGGCGGCGAAGGCGGCCAAGACGCCGAAGGTCCCCAAGGGCCAATCCAAGCTTGGTGCCAGCGCCAACGAGGCCGACACGGCGCCTGCGCGGCCACAGCCGGGAGCGGGCCAGTCCAAGCTGTTCTGAGGGAACTGGCGCTACGGGCGGCGCCGCAAGCCTAGCAGCGCGATGGCGAGCAGCGCCGGCACAACGGTGAGTCCTGGGATCGACTCGCGCGGTTCACCGCGGGAGGCAGACGGCGACGCGTCGGGGGTCGGGTCAAGGAGTGGGACGGACCGTGGGGGTAGCGACACGACAGCCGTGAAGCTCTGGCCGGCGCCGTTGGCCATGAGGGTGAGTTCGTCGGCTGCGCTGGCCACGATGGCCGTGGCCGCAAGGCTCTGGCCGGGAGCCAGGGATAGGCGCGGGGGAATGGTGTCCACCACTTGACCATCGCCGGTAGTGAGTTGGAGGTTGGTGATGCTGGACGCGGCCCAGTTTTCGATGACGATCGGAATCCTCACCCGGGCGGCATCCCGCGATGCGTTCCAGGCCGTCATCAGCGATGGGCGCTCGCTGTTGGCAAACAGCGTCGGTGCACGCACGCCGTTCTCGATGACCACGGCCCCCAGCGGGTCGAACAGGGGGACAACGGCGTCGGCGGCTTCTTCGCCAGCGGAGCCGGCCAGGAAAGCATGGGCAAACAGCAGGGGGCGGCCATCCGGCGAGATTGTCATGTGGTAGGGGCTACTCAGGCGGTCGCCGGGTCCATCCGCCAGCCGCAACGGCGTGCCGTAGGTGCTGCCGCCGTTGGTGGATTCGGCGAGGTAGAAGGCGTTGGCCGGCCCCGACTGGCCGGGGGCTTCGTCGCTCAGGAATCCTTCAAACAGCAGCCAGACTCGGGGCCCGGCAGCAGCCAGTTTCAGGTACTGGCCGCGTTGGCAGTCGTCGAGCAGGCTACCGGGGCGGCCGCACACTTCCTTCACGTCCACGCCATGCGGTGCGTCGCGAAGGTAGTGAGCCTGTCCGGTCACGTGGTTGGCCACGGCGGCGTGAAGCACGCCTTGCGACACGGCGAAACCGTCCAGGTTCAACTGTGAATTCCGGTAGTCGTCGAACGCACCGCCAGCGAACGTGTCGCCGCCGTCGCGGGAAATGCTGTACCCCAGAGCGTCGCGCTGACTCCACGCAAAAGCGACGGTGCCGGCGGTGGCGCCGGCGTGCATTTCGTACACCCAACCGGATGGCTGGGACGCAACCCAACGCACGTCGCCAGCGACGAACCCATGCCAAATCGACACCCCCTCCGGGGCCTGAGCGGGGCCGCTGGCCTGGTGGCCGGCCACGAAGAACCCACCGTCGTTGGCGGGGGCCAGCGCGAAGGCGCCATCGAAGGCGAGACCCATGGGCCCCCGCCACGCGATCGTCGAAGAAATGGGGTCGATGAGGTACAACCGGGCGCCTTCGGCGTCGCGGCGCGCGTCGTGGCCGAGCAGGACGAACCCGCCGGCAAGGCTCGTGGCAGACCAGTGGTGGATGCCATGACAGGGCCAGTTCGACTCGGCGGTTTCAAGGGGCCCGGCCACCGTCAGGGGTCGGCCAAAGTGGCGCCCGCCGTCCAGCGACGAAGCCACGCGAATCCAGCATACGGGGGGTCCGGCGGGGCCGCCGCGTTCAACGTGCATCCAAGCCGCGACCACGGCGCCGCCAGCGACGAGCAGCCGGGCGGTGGTTTCGTCGGCGCGGTCGTTGGAGACCCGGTGGGCTTCAAACGGTACCCGGCTGGCCCCGCCGACGGACCCACTAACAATCGGGGCGCTGGCCAGCGGCGGCTTGGCCCCTAGAGCCGGGTCGGGCAGATCGACGGCGGGCGTCGCACGGGCAACTTCTCCGCCTTCGGTGACGCGGACCTCCACGGCGCCGGGGTGGGTGCCGGGCAGGACCAGCTTGGCATTCGCCTGCAGGTGGACCGGAAGGATGCGTTCGACGATTCGACCCGCCAGTGGGTCTTCGCGAGCCACGATCACCGTGAAAGCGCCTGCTGGGCCGGTCCATTCGATCGTGATTCCATTGTCGTCGCGGGCGGCCGTGAGGGTCGCGGGCTGGGCTTGGGCGACGGAGCTTGCCGCAAGGATCGCCAGCAGAAGCCAGGCCCGCCAGACCGTCGTCAAGACCACGGCCGAAGAAGCCGGGGGGTTGGGAAAGTCGTTGTGGGTCCGGGAGGCAAATGGAGGCTTCACGTCCACATTTGCGCCACTCGCCACCCCAGTAGTGCCGCCGCTGGCCCGCCGAGGCTGGTGGCCACCACGTAGCCGGCCGCGGCGGCCTGCCGCCCGCGCTCCCACAACTGGATGGTTTCGACGCTGAACGTGCTCAGCGTGGTGAAGGCTCCCAGGAAGCCCACGCCGACGCCGAACTGGACGCCCGGCCTCAGCCATTGGCCCTCCTGTCCGCCCAGGAAAAGGACCCCCAGCGCGAAGGATCCAAGGACGTTGACTGCCAGCGTTGGCCAGGGGAAAGCCACCCAGGACGAACCTGCCCGTGCCATGGCGTAGGCAACACCGTAGCGGGCGAGGGCCCCGAGGGCGCCTCCCAGTGCAATGCCGGCCAGGTGGCGAGCGTCCACGGCGGCGTTATTGGTGGCTTTGCCTTAGCCCTGGCGAACCTGCTTGGGCGCCGGGAGGGGCGGCCATCCTGCCCCCCATCACCGTTTTATACGCAACCCGGTCCTGCCCGGCCATTCAGCGGCCCCGTTAACGGGGAGGTGCACCATGGGTAACATTCGTCCGACTTACATCAAGCGCATCGCGATCGAACTCGTACGCAAGTACAACGACGA
>JBFIJP010000067.1:0-13591 GCA_041600695.1 Thermoplasmatota archaeon
CGGCCAGCGTCAGCTTGGGGTTGGTGGACACGATGCCCACCACGGCCTTGCTGCGAGCCTCGTCTGCGGGCTTCACTTGCAGCTTGCCAGCGGCGTCGAAGCCGTCCATGACGACAACCATGCCGGGCTCAAGGTCTGCGCCCACGACGGGTTCAGCGATGTCGCCTTGGTGGCCACCGTGGACCATCAAATGGCCGCCGCCGCCGTTGACGCCTTCAATGAAGACATGGGCGCCGCGGATGCGGACGTTGTCCTCGACACTGCCGGGGCCGTCGTTCTGGTTCTCAATAACGAGGCTCGTGCGCTCGCCACCGGCGGGGTCCTGCTGCATGAAGATACGGCCACGGTCGCCACCGCCACCCCAGGGGTCAGCAGGGAACACAATTCCGCCGGTGGTGCCATCGCTTACGTCCCCGGGGGCAATCATCAGGTTTTCGGCCTTGACGTTGCCAGCCACATTGAACAGCTCTTCGGTGGCGATGGAGCCAACACCGATGCGGCCGTCGCCCTTGATGAACAAGTGGGGCATGAATTCCTGGCCCGTGCCGATACCGCCAAAGAGGACGCCACCGTCAGGGGCAGCGTCGTTGGCGTCGGACTGTAGGAAGATGTAGCAGTCGTTGAAATCGTTTGGTCCACAGTGGGTGGCTTGACTGCCCGAATCTTGCCTGAAGATTCGCAGACCTTCCGCGTTGGCGTGGCCGACGTGAATCGAATTAGAGAGATCCGTGTTGGATTCGGGGAAGTCTCCGCCGAATTCCTTGGTTCCCTTAAGCTCGATGCCGTCCAAAACGCTCAGGCTGCCGTCGACGGTCGACTTACCGAAGTCATTGCCGTAGTTGATGATCAGGCCGCTGCCGCTGCCGCCATCCACGAGGGCACGGCCTAGGCCGCCCGTTCCACCGGAGTTGCGGCCCTTCAGGATGAAGTCCGCGCCATGCGCCACAACGTTGCCGTGGACAGTCAGAGTTCCGTGCATGGTGTCGCTGGTGTCGCTGCGCAGGAACGTGCTGCTGTCCAATCCGTCGAGGGTGTCGGCGTCCTGGTCGGCCACGGCCGAGTCAATGCGCGAGGAGAGGGCGCTGTCCGCGGCGCTGCGGGCCGAGGCTTCGCCGGCGAGGTCACTGACCACGCCATCGTAGCGGCCGTTGATGTTGCGGTCTTCCTCGGCACGTGCTGCGGCTTCGGCCACGATCTCGTTGTGGGCGTTGATGTCGCCGGCCTCACGCGCAGCGCGTTCTGACGCATCGGCGGCCGAGCGGGCGGCGGCCTCGCTGGCATCGCCGGCTGCACGGGCACTGGCCTCGGCGGCGTCGGCCGCTTCGCGGGCAGCGGCTTCGGCTGCGTCGCCTGCGGCGCTGGCGGCCTCGACGCCGTCCACACGGCCCGACATCGCGTCGTCAGCGGCCATTCGGGCGGATGCTTCCTCAGAGTCTCCAGCGGTACGGGCTGCGGCTTCGGCCACGATCTCGTTGTGGGCGTTGATGTCGCCGGCCTCACGCGCAGCGCGTTCTGCCGCATCGGCGGCAGCACGGGCACTGGCCTCAGCGGCGTCGCCTGCGGCGCGGGCTGCGGCTTCGGCTGCGTCGGCGGCGGCATTCGCAGCCTCGACGGCGTCCACGCGGCTCGACATGGCCGCGTCGGCGTCCATGCGGGCTGTGGCTTCGGCTGCGTCGGCGGCGGCACGGGCCGCTGCTTCGGCGCTGTCGGCAGCGGCGCGCTCGGCGGCCTCGTCGGCGAGGCTGCCACCGACATCGCTGTCCAGGGCGTCGATTCGGGCGCCAAGGGCATCGTCGGCGGCCGTGCGGGCGGCCATCTCGGCGTCGATGGCGGCGGCAAGGCCGTCATCGGCGGAGAAGAAGTCGGAGGCGTGGAAGCCATCCAGGACATCGGCGTCCATGCCGCTGTCGGGGCCGTGGTTGATGCTCGTCCACACCTTCTCGGGCGTGGTCAGGAGCGTCTCACGAGCCGCGGCGCGAGCCAGGGCTTCCTTCAGTTCGGCCTCGGTGCAGCCCTGATTCTTGGCATCGTCACCGGCGGCTTCGGCATTCGGGGGCTCGGGAGCCTCGACGGTGGGCGCCTCCGGCGCATCGGGGGCGTCCGGCGCGTCCGGTGCATCAGGCGCATCCGGGGCGTCCGGTGCATCGGGAGCATCAGGCGCATCCGGGGCGTCTGGCAATTCAGCGCCCGGGGTGGGCGGCACGCCGGAACTGCCGTAGCACGGGTCGCCGGGGGCGCCCGGCGCCTCGGGGGGCTCCGGTTCTTCGACAACCGGTGCCTCAGGCGCGTCCGGGGCATCAGGAGCGTCGGGTGCGTCAGGCGCGTCCGGCGCATCGGGGGCATCCGGGTCTTCAACCGGCGGTGCTTCAGGCGCATCCGGTGCATCAGGAGCCTCGGGGGCATCCGGTGCATCAGGGGCATCCGGTGCATCGGGTGCATCAGGCGCGTCCGGTGCGTCGGGTGCTTCCGGGATCTCTATGTCATCCGGGTTTGTTTGTGCACTTGCAAGACTGAAACCAACCGTAAGGAACAGCGCCAGCAACATTGTCCATTTTCTCTGCATCTAAACACCTTTAGGCCGGGGGGCCGCAAGGCAACCAAAACCCCGCGAACCCAGCCCCTATGCATCGTGAACCATGTATTGCGTGATTTTTCATCCAAATGGGTGAAAAATGATATTAGGGTTGGTGCCCTCCGGGCGCAACCATGCACCCGGGGCCAGCAAGACCCCCTTCGGCTAATTCCGCGCCCGCCGTCCTGGCACCACGCTAACCAGTCCGACCAGGGCTATCAGGCCGGGAGGCACGATGTTGGGCAGGCGCAGCGGTGGCATGGACGGCCCACCCGGCGCCAGCGTCCGCGTGATCACGAAGGAATCAATCATGTCGCCCGTGCGATTGAAGGCCTCGACGCGCAGGCTGGTTGCCGTGGCGTTGACAATCACGAAGCTGTGCTGCGTCTCGGCCACTGCTAACCAATCCGTCGCAGCCACCAGGGCCGGGTCGATCGTGGCTAGGTTGGTACCCCCACCTCCGGCGCCCACGTATACGACGCCCCCACCCTGCCGGTAGTCGTTGTCGGTATCCTGGGGAAGACTCTCCAACAACTGGAACGTGCGCTGATAATTGTGGGCGTGCGCCGAGAGGACCAGATCGACGCCCGCGGCTTCGTAGAAGGGCGTCCAATGGTTGCGGATGGCGGTGTAATCCTCGTGGCCAGCCACCGAGTACACGTTGTGGTGGTGCATGACAACAATCCAGTCCGCACCGGAGAGCTGAGCATCCCGAAGTTCCTGCATCAGACGGACCGTCACGTCGGGATCGACCGCCATCCCCGGCTCCTCACATTCACCCGCCGGAGCAGTCGCCTGCGAGGTACACAGAACATCGGAGTTCATGGCCACAAAGTAGACAGGCCCCACGCGGAAACCGTAATGGAATTCGTCCTCGGGGAGCACGAAACGCTGCTGGAACTGGTTGAACGCGAGAGGTTCGTAGGCAGACTCCCGCTCATGGTTGCCCGCCAGCGGCATCGTGGCCACGGTGGCAAACAGTGGCTGATTCATGCGGAAGTAGCGGTCCCACACCGGCCCGAACGTTGCCGAGTAGTCCGCATAGGACAGGTCCCCGAGGGCCGCGTGGAGGTCGAGTTCGTGTTGGAGCGCCTCGCCGATGACATCGAGGGCTGCTGACTGCTGGCCAGGAATGCGGGTGCCGTCGTCAGCCACTCCGGCAACTCCCTGGTCGCCGAAGGCAAGCAGGCGCAGGGGGGTCAACCCGGGCATGCGCACCGTGTACCAGGCGCTGCTGTTGGCACCGTTGACAACCCGGTACTCAACAACCCCGCCCGCCGGCACGTCGGTGGCCGCCGCGTAGAGGACGGGGGATGTGTGGCCCGATGACGCAAGTACGGTCGTGCCGTGCTGCACGACCGGTTGGCCTGCGATGAGGCCCTCGAGGTCGTCTTGTGCCACGCCGTCCAGCATCCATTCCACGTGAGGAGAGGAAACAAGGAATTCGCAGGCATGCATCCACTGGATGGAGAGCCCTGTGGCGGCGTGGGTGATACCGTCCACCACGAGGCCGACATGGATTTGTTCGGGGGGAGAGCCAGCCGCCTCCGGACAGAGGGTCACCGCTGAGCCAGATCCCGTAGCTGCAAGGAGAATCAGCAGCAAGGCCAGCGGCCCGGCCCGCCCTGCCTGGCGAGGAAGCGCCCGGAGTGGTTGAGAAACCTGGGGGCCCAGGCCTTTCACGAACCAACCCCCGGCGCTTCCGCCGGTTCCGGGCAGCGCCCGGATTGCACACACCCGGCTACCGGCCCGCGAGAGGCCGTTGCCTCGCCCGCCCTGTAGCAGTACTCAACGTAACCCGGCGGCATGGGGCTGGTGGTGCGCACGCAGGTCTCGACGCGCGCCTCAGTGTCCTGGCTGCCGGCCGCGCTCAAGCCAATGCAGCCGGCGCCGACGAGGAGCGTGGCCGTCTGGGCCCGCTCGGGTCCTGCGGTTCCACAGGAATTGGGGCCGACATCCTGACGGGCATCGCCGGTGCCGCTGACGGCGATGCAGCCGGCAGCCACTGCGTTGGCAGCCAGGACGCCGGTGTGGCCGTCCGGTGCGCCGCACGACGAGTCGCCAGCGCGGTTGGTGGCATCGCCCGTGATGCTGACGGCGGCGCAGCCGGCCCGCACGATGGCCAGGTTTCGTCCGGCCCAGCCGCAGGACCGGTCCGTCCCGGGTCCGCTGGTGGCATCCCCTGTGCCGCTGGCTGCGACGCACATGTTCTCGGGGTCGGTGGACCCGGCGTTGCAGGCTTGGTTTTCGCCCGAAGTGGCGTCACCCGTCAGGCTTGCCGCATGGTTGCCGCCGCTGGCGTTGCCTGTGGCCGCTGCTGCGGAGCGCGATCCGTCGGCGTCGCCGGTCGTGCTGAGGGCGGTGCCGCCGGACGAGTCTCCCGCGGCGCTGGCGGCAGGGCACAGGGCTGGCCGCTGGGCACGGCAGGATGTTGCGCCTCCCGTGCCGCTGGCCGCCAGGCACGTGTAGGCCCCACATTGGGCCTCGTCGGTGAGGCTGAAGGCGACACAGCCGGCGGCATCACAAGTGGACGTTCCGGTGGGAGCGGCGGCCACGCAGTGGCTGCCTGCACAGGACGCATCACCGCCCAGGGCCAGTGCCAACTGGTTGCCGCTGGCATCGCCGAGGGCGACATCCTGGCAGGGGCCGCCGCCGCAGGTGCCAAAGACGGCAACGGCCTGGCAGGCGATATCAAACGTGCAGGCCTCGGCGTCACCAAAGAGGCTGGCGGCGGCGCATGTGCTGGACTCGCACGTCGCGTCGCCGGCACCCACCGCCAGGCCTCCATTGCAGACGTTGGATGGGACACAGGTGGTGCGGGCGGTGCTGTTGCCGAGAGGCGCCACGGAGATGCTGCCGTCGGAGTCGCCGGAGCCGCTGACGGCGGGGCATGGAACGCTGGCGCAGGACGTGATTGCATCGCCGCCCGCGCTGACGGCAAAGCAGGAGGTCCGGGCGCAGTCGGTGGTCGCATCGCCCGTGCCGCTGGCCGCGCCACCGCTGGCCAAGCACAGGCTGCTGATGGCGACACCGACCGGTTGCACGACGGCGAAGGCGCAGGGCTCAGGCTCGGCCCGGGCGTGCCCCAGGCCTGCGACGGCGTGGGTGCCGCGGGATTCACCTGTACCGCTGACGGCGGCGCCGAGGGCAACGCAGTTGACGCGGAAGCAACCGGTGTCCGCCGTGGCGTCGCCAGTCAGGGAGGCAACAAGATGGCCGTCGCTCGCATTGCCGAACGGGCTCACGGCGGCCGTGCCACCGCTGGCGTCACGGGTACCACTGATGGCGAGATGCTCGGCGGTTGCGTTGCCTGTGACGCTGATGGCAACCCACTCGGCTTCCGCGTCGGTCCAGCGTACCTGTGCGGTGTCCGCTGACGCCGTGCCGATCAGGGCAATGGAAACAAGCACCAACAAGACCACCCTCGCTACCATCTCGTTGGCCACCCATTACCCCACGAAAGGGTTTTCCTATTAGCTAGATAGAATGGGTACGCGGCGGGGGGCTTCATCGCAGTCGGGCGGCCCACTTTTGGCGGAGCTTGGCCATCTTTGGCGAGATGACGGTCTGGCAGTAACCAGCATCAGGATGGTTGGCATAGTAGTCCTGATGGTACGCCTCAGCCTCATAGAAGGTATCCAGCGTCGCGATCTCGGTGACGATGCGATCGGGGAAAGCGCTAGCCACATCAGAAATCGCCTTGCGCGCGGCCGCATCCTGCTCCCGCGACTCGGTCAAGATGATGGACCGATACTGGGTGCCGACATCCGCACCCTGGCGGTTGCGGGTCGTCGGGTCGTGGATCGTGAAAAACACCTCCAGGAGCGCGCCCAGGGGCAACACCTTCGGATCGAACGTCACCTGCACCACCTCGGCGTGCCCCGTGCGTCCAGAACACACCGCCTCATAGGTTGGGTCAGCCACGTGGCCCCCCGCGTAGCCACTCACCACCCGTTCCACCCCCTTGAGGTTTTTCAACGTCGCCTCCACGCACCAGAAGCAACCGCCGCCAAGTGTGATTCGTTCCATGCCTCAACCAGGGGGCTGCCTGGCTCAAGGCTTCCGAACCGGGCGCAGTGCTAGCCGGGGGCCGGCTTTTGCTCTGGCCGGCTGCAACCAGGGCTCGGCCCGCGGCCCGGCTCAGGGGCGTCGCGCGTGCTGGAGTGCGAGTGGTTGCACATCACGCGTGTGTAGCTGGCCCCCGTGTCATGCACCTCCTGCAGCACAAAGCGGCGCCAGAAGACCCGGCGGATCAGGGTCAAAGAGCGGGGGGCCATTGGAGACTGGCCACGGACCCGCCGGTCGCCGCCGTGGAGAACATAGAGGCCCACGGACTGATGGATTTCAGACACGGGCCAGCAGCCATGATTGGGAGTCGGCCGAGGCCCTGGCGTGGCCGCGATCCCGCGATCTACCTCAGCCGAGGAAGGCCAGCAATTCGCTGGGCCGGTCGGTGATGATGCCGTCGACGTTCTGGCTTGCCAGTCGGGCCCACGCGGTTGGCTCGTCGACCGTCCAAACGTGCAGTTGCACACCGAGTCGGTGGGCGTCCTCGGCCAGTTGGGCGCCATTCCAGTCGGCTACGCCGTCGAGTTTGGCTTGCAGCGCATGGTGGCCTGTGCCGGCGGCGTAGGCCAGTTCTGCGTGGGGGTCCAACGGGTTGAGGGTCAGGAACCCGACCGGCAGGCCCGGCACCATGTTGTGAATCAGGGTGGTGGTCTTGAAATTGAAGGACGAGACCATGACGCGCCCGGTTTCAAGGTAGTCTGGGTGGCGACGCAGGACTTCTGCGACGGCGGGCAGGAGGTTGTTGTCCAGCGGGTCGAAGGTCTGGGCCTCCGTGGGGTCGTTCTTGATCTCAACCATGATGCCGATGGTGTCGTCGGCCAGGGCGTTGAACACTTCGTCCAGGGTGGAGATGGGCACGAACGGGTACTCGTGGCAGAAGTCGGCGCAGGCGTTGCACGCGCGCAACTGGGCGACGGTATAGGCGGCCACGAGGCCGGAGCAGTCGGTGGTCCGGTCGAGGGTGGCGTCGTGGATGACCACGGCCACGCCGTCGGCGGACGCTTGGACATCCAGTTCGAACCAGTCGGCGCCTGCTTCCGCAGCGTGGCGGAAGGCGACGAGGGTGTTCTCGGGTACCTCTTCGGCACCGCCGCGGTGGGCGAGTACCAGGGGCCGTGCCGTGGGATCGTCGCCCGTGGGGAGTCCCGTGACGGTTAGGGCAGGCAGCACGAACAGCAGGACGGCGGCGGCGCGAAGCATGAGTCGTCATGGCCGGGCCGATGGTGAAGCTTGCGGGCCCGCGCACGGACCTGCGGCGGGCGTCGGGCGGGCTGTGGCTGTTGTCTTCCCTCGATGCCTCTGGCGCTTCCGTGCGGGCGTTTGTCGTTGGTCAGGAATCGAACCGAACATGTTCGCATGAACCTGAAATCGATACATGATGAGTGAAACGTTTCACTTTCACTTCGCTTCTGTTATGTATGAACCGCCAATCGGATGCGTATACCTCGTTTGAGGATTGGAGTGTGCACTCGATGGGACGAACGTTCAAACTCTTGCTGACTGCCCTGCTACTGGCGCCCATGGCGCTGCCCTCTGTACTGGCCCAGGACGCCACCGCTGACAGTGTGGCCGCCGATCTGGACATGGTCTGGCTCTTCGTGGCTGCCTGTCTGGTCTTCCTGATGCAGGCCGGCTTCGCACTGCTCGGCGCCGGCGCCATCCGGACCAAGAACACCGTCAACTACCTCATGAAGAGCGTCATGGACTTCGGCCTCGGTGCGCTGGTGTTCTTCGGAGTTGGTTACGCCTTCATGTTCGGTGAAGGAACCGGGTTCATTGGGCTCAGTGAATTCGGCCTCGGGGGCGGCACGCCGGACGGGGGTACGCTCATGTTCTTCCTGTTCCAGGTGATGTTCGCCGCCACGGCCGCCACCATCGTCGCGGGCGCCGTCGCCGAGCGCATGAAACTCGGTGCATACGTCATCTACACCCTGGCGATCACGGCCTTCATCTACCCCATCTTTGGCCACTGGGTCTGGGGCGGCGGATTCCTCAGTGACCTCTCCTGGCTTGGACTCACCACGGGCGTCGCCGACTTCGCGGGCAGCGGCGTCGTCCACGCCGTCGGCGGCTTGCTGGCCTTCGCTGCTGCTGCCCTGTTGGGCGCCCGCCGCGGCCGCTTCGACAAAACCGGCCGCCCCCAGGCCATCCCCGGCCACAACCAGGTGTACGTCGTGCTCGGCACCCTGCTCCTCTTCTTCGGGTGGTTCGGGTTCAACACCGGCAGCACCCTCTCTGCTGGCGACGCCCTGGTTCCACTGATCGCCGTCAACACGTTCCTGGCCGGCAGCGCTGGCGCCACCGCCGTCTTCCTCACACAGCTGGTCAGCGGCCGGCCCCAGGATTTGGGCCGGGTGTGCAACGGCATGCTCAGCGGTCTCGTCGCGGTCACGGCCCCCTGCGCGTTCATTGCGCCCTGGGCCGCCATCGTGGTGGGCGCCTGCGGCGGCATCCTGTACCTGGCGGGCAGCGCCTTCATCGAGCGCGGCCTGCGCATCGACGACCCCGTCGGCGCCATTCCCGTGCACGGCATCAACGGCCTCTTCGGATTGGTTGCCGTCGGCATCTTCGCCAACGGCAGCGGCGGCGTCACCGGCCTCCTCGGGGGCAACCCCGAGCAGTTGGTCGCCCAGCTCATCGGCGCCGCGGCCCTCTTGATCTGGACCCTCGGAACAGGCTTCATCCTGTTCAAATTCATCGACGTCACCGTCGGCCTTCGCGTGCCGGCCAGCGTCGAGGACACGGGACTGGACGAGGGGCACCACGGCGGCGTCGCCTACCCCGAACTGACGGCAGTGATGGGCGTCGTGCCGCCGCGGAAATAGGTCCTACGATCACCTCTTCCCCCTGCCGCCGCGCCCGGTGATCCGGTCGGCGCCGGCGCCGGCCGCTTCAACCAGATCGACGGGCCGCAAAGGAGGCTGCGGCTCCACCAGGATGGGAACCCGTGATGGGTCCGGCGGGTAGCTGTAGCGACCAAGTGAGTTCGCTCCCGCCCTCGTTCCTGGCCGCGGCCTCCAGAAAGACGGCGAACGCGCACCCCGCCCCGCCTGCAGAAACAAGAATCCGTCCAAGTGGCCCGGTGAATTCTTCGGCCTCCCCCGCCGAAACCACGCAACTGGCAGTCAAGTCAGGCATTCCGTCACTTCGAACCCGCACATCAGCAGACGAATTGACGGGGGCCCGCAGATCAATCGAAAAACTGGAGCCTGCCCCGAGGGCGCCCTCAAAGGCACCGGTAGCCATTCGCTGGGGATCTACAAACCGTATCTCTGCCTCGGCGTCAAAATGGCTCGACTTGAAGATCCGCTCGGCTCCATTCGGATCGGCTGAAACATGCACTTCCCATCCCGAACCGCGGTCGCTTCCGGCCCAAAAAAGGAAAAGCAGGGCGGCGACCGCAAGGCCGCCCGCGGCCACTGCCAAAATAGTGCGACGCCGCCCCATGTGCCTAGCACGCTCCGTTGTTGTAACAATCGGTCCAGAGTTCGCGCTCGGCGCGTAGCTTGCCGTCAGTGGTGGCAGTGAAATCCCAATGCCAATGTTGGAATGGATTCGTGTTAGAGCCGCAGCTGCTCGGCGTGTTTGATGCACTTGTGAAAGCCTCAATGGTCTTGTGCTTGTGGTACCAACTACCCGAACAGCTGGCATCTCCATGATCCATCGTGAATTGGTGAGCAAGCTCGTGAGCAGTAAGCATTTGCATGTTTCCTAGCCCGGAGAGGGGGCGATGTTTTACGTAAGCGCTGGGAATCAAATCACGGTACTCTTCCCACGCGCTGTCGCAATAGTCCCACCGCCACCACTCCGAAACCCTGGCACTAATTGGGCCATTCAAGGCCCACCCCCAATTGCCCTCAATATCGCCGGGAGAGAATACGACAACAAGAACGCCCGTGTGTGGGTCGTAGGTCAACTCGTGATCAGCGGTCTGAATCATATGGCACCGCGTGGAGACATCATTGACGGGAGTTCCATTCTGCATCAAAAAGAAACGGTAGATATAAACATTAGCGTCCCCTGATAATTCAGTATCCGCAGCGTCGAACGACGAAACGACGTCATCGTACCAGCCACTCTCATCCTGCTCAGCACTGTCCACATATGCGGTCACTGGCAGCGATGTGTAGTCTCCAATGGGGGCCTCAGGGTGACTAGCAGTTCCGTAACCCGCCGATTCGTGGGGGCGCCCGTGCAGCCACTCGTGGACTTGTTCATCCACGTATTCCACCGAGACCGCCAGCGCCGCCATTTGCGCCTGGCTGGTCGATTCTATTTCATGGCGAGGAACCACCGGAAGCCCCGCCATCTCAAGCGCCTCATCGCTGATGGCCAAATGTTGCTTGTTGAGCACATAGTATGCCGGCACGGCGGGGCCTGTTGTTCGTTCGCGCATTACGGGGACGGCCGCCCAGCGCTCTAAGTTCGTTTCCGGGTGAACGTCAACCGGCAGCAAAAGGTCGGGTGAATCACCGTGTGAATCAGGCGGCCCCAACGGGGGGGAGCTCGGCGAACCGACGGCGGGAGCGGATGGTAGAGAGATTGCGCCAATCAAGATGGCGAGCAGGGCCAGGGGTACTGCGCTGTTGTTCATGTTGATCTCTTGGCTTATTGTAGCCGAGCATGAATGCAAAGCCCGCACCATGAATGTTTCGCGATGTGTCAAAACCAATTAGGCGAATCACCTAACAGATAGGGGGATGCGCGAGTTCGAATTCAGTACTCCCGCATCGGCACGGCTTGTGAGCGGCTCCCGGGTACTCCTCGCATGACGGCTTCGCCTCGTCAAACAAAGCGTCCAAGACACGGGACTCAGCGAAGGCCACCACGGCGGCGTCGCCTACCCCGAGCTGACCGCCGTCATGGGCGTCGTGGGGCCGCGCAAGTAGGGTACACCCTCCACCTCTCCACCTCCTCCTTTCTCTCCTCCGTCTCCCCCGTGGACGCCAACCCGGCCCGGGTCGCCATCACGCACCTCACGGGCCCTGCCGCAGCCGGCACTGGGTTGGCTGGAATACCAGTCATAAGAGTCAAGAAATGTTTCCTGTGTCCATGGTTGGGTGGGCGCCCCCGAGCTGCCGGCCCGGGCCTCCATGATTCCAGCAACCCCCATTTCGCGGCGCGCCTTCCTGCGCGGCGCGGGCACCGCCGCTTTTGCACTGGCTACCCAACGTCTCAGCCAAAACGGCATGCTTGCCGGTAGTTCCCCGTTCGAAAGAACCGCGGCACCCCGCCCACAGCGCATCGACGACGGCACCTTGTTCGCGCAATCCGTCGCCAGTGGCGATCCCACGCCCGCGGGCGTCATGTTATGGACGCGCATCGCGCCCGAACACTTCGACGGCTCCGACGTGTGGTTCGAGGTGGCATCCGACGAAGCTTTTGCCACCATCGTGGCCAGCGGCGCCATCGCCGGCAGCACCCTCGGCGCACAGGATGACTACACCGTACGCGTCGACGCCGACGGCCTGCTGCAGAGCGACAGCACGTACTACTATCGATTCCAGCATGCGGGAACCGCCAGTCGCACGGGTCGCTGCCGAACGCTACCGGCGGCGGATGCCAGGCCTGAACGGGTCCGCTTCGCCGTGTTTTCGTGCAGCAATTACCCGGTGGGTCACTTCAATGGTTACGGCCTCGCCGCCGACGATGACGTGGACTTCGTGCTCCATTTGGGCGACTGGCTTTACGAGGGCAGAAATGCAAACGGTCGCGACGGCCGCGACATCATCCTTCCCAGCGGCCAATCCCACATGGTCACAGCGGAGGATGCCAACTACGTTCATTCCGTCTACCGGGGCGACAAGAACCTGCAGCGCTTGCTGGAACGGCACACGCTCATCCCCACCTGGGATGATCACGAGATTTCCAACAACCGCTCCTACTCCTACGAACAACAGCGGTACTATGGGAGCTCCAATTTCTCCCTGAATGACGACGCGGAGGCGACCAACGCGTTCTTTCTGGCGGCCGCCAAAGCCTACCACGATTGGATGCCCATTCGCGTCCACTGGGACCCGCAGGCCGAACACCCATTCGACGCGCTGCGCCTCTACCGCGACTTCAAGTTCGGTGACCTGGCACAGCTGTGGATGCTGGATGGCCGCTGGTACCGCTCCCGCCATGCCAACCAGGCCCGCGAACACACCTCGCTCGCCATCAAACAGGACGGCACCATGCTGGGAACCAGGCAGCTTGGCTGGTTCCTCGACGGCTTGCGTGAAGCCACCACCATCTGGAAATTCGTGGGCAATCAAACCGTGTTTTGCCCGTTGGGCGTCATGGCGGGCGACGACAGCGTCTACATCAACATGGATGCCTGGGATGGTTACCGGCAGGAGCGGGATCGGATCACCGCAGCCATGTCCGAATTGGACGGAAACGTTGTTGTTGCCAGCGGCGATTATCACGCGTTTGGGGCCGGCTATATTCAAACGGAATACGGCCACACAACAGGTCCCAGCCACCGCGTCGGCGTCGAATTCCTCGTGTCGGGGCTGACGAGTCTCAATTTCTCCAAGCCCGCCAAGGCCCCCGGTGAAGATGAGGCGACGGAAGCGGCCATTGTGGCGGGCAATCCCCACATGCGTCACTTCACCTGGAGCCGGAATGGGTATTGCATCATCGAATTGAATCGACGCGCCGCCATCTATGAATCGTATGAAGTGGACAAATTGACCGACAACTTGGATGCCCCGCGGCTGCTGCTGCGCCGCTACCGCGTCCCGGTGGGCGGCCCGGAGATGATCGAAGAGGCGCGAACCAGTCCGAGCGGCATTCCCGCGCCGCCCGTTCCATTTGTGATGCCGGCAGACGCGCCCACGGCCTCCGGTGTGGAAGAGGCCCTGGTGTTGGCGGGAGAGCGTTAACCGCAGTCGTCCGGCGCAATGGGCCGGTCGGTGGCCTGGTTGCGCGGCTCCTCAAAGGCTGGCCAAGCGGCCGCGGGAACCA
>JBFIJP010000068.1:0-13538 GCA_041600695.1 Thermoplasmatota archaeon
CATGCCCGTCTGGATGGCCGCGGTGCCGGCCTTGCAGGCGAATTCATAGTCAGCCATCGTCAGGTATGGGCCGGCCTCGATGGCCGCCTGCACGATGGTTCCTGTTGGCTTGACCGCGTAGGGGTGGCTTTCGGATCCGACGTAGATGGCGCCGATCCGGTCCGGTCCCGTTGGGGCTCGGCGCATGGCCTGGCGTGCCGCCTCGACGCTGATGGTCGCCACGTCCTCGTCGGGACCCGGAACGGATTTCTGGTGCACGTTCAGGCTGCGCCCGATATTGGCGTCGTCGCCCCACAGCCGCGCGATCTCTTCCGATCGGATGCGGTAGCTGGGGACGTACGCGCCGTAGCTGGTGATGCCGACGGCCATGGATGCGTGGCGACGCGGGCCGATGCGCTAAAAGTGTGGCGGGAGGCATTTCGGCAATCGACGATGGCCGGACCTCGCCGGGCGAATGCCGCCTGGAGCGCACGCTGCTGGGCGCCGACCATCGCCACCGCCGGGGGCATGTGTGTCTTCACGGTCGCGGGAGGGGGGGGGGGGAAATGCGCCGCCAGGCGCCGAGTAGCTCCACCAGCCTGGCGAAGCTTGCCGAACGCAGCCGATGGCCCGGCAAAGATGCCCCCCGAGCCGCCCACCAGGGCAACGCCAGCCAGCGCCCGATCCCGCGGCAGCCACATCGGCTGCCGGAGCCGGACCCGGGCCCGTGCAAGACTGGCCTAGCCGCCCGTGGGCGTCGTCACAAGCCAGACCACCAGGTCGATCAACATGCTCATGAGGCCATTGAATGCGTCAACCCTGTCGCCGATGAAACCCATTGCCAGTCCCATGAGTTCAACCGTGAACTGATTGATTGCCACGACGGCCTGGTTGGTGAAATCAGCAAGAGCCACCACCTCCCCATTGACGAGATCGACGAGGTCAGCGACCAGTTCGAGCGCAACGGCGACCAAGAACGGGATGATCACCAAGAGAACCTCAGGGTTCGTCGCCATCACGCATGCAGCATGCCAAATGCTTCCCTCAATGAAAAAACTGCATCCGGCGTCGGCAAGGGCCATGACGAAGTCGACCAAGGGCTGCACGATGGCGGCGCAGAATCCGAGGAAATCTCCGATCACAATGCGACACGCTTCTTCGGGATTTCCGACCGCATCGGCGATGCCTCCGCAGATGAGGACGGTGGCGGCGAGGAAAATAGTCACAATGGCAGCCCCGGCCATGGTTGTGTTGTCGACGACGCTGTTGCCAGTTGGAGGGACGGGCGGCGGCCCCACGGATGCCACTTCGTCGCACGCAGAGTCCACGAGAGCTTCGGGCGATTGCCCCGCGGCGGCGGGAACGAGGGTTGTGGCGAGCACGAGTACAGCCAGCGCTGTAGCGACAAACGTTGTGTGTGTTTTCAGGTCTACCACCAAATGACTTCTATCGAAGCCAAACGTGTAAAAACCCCGTTACTAAAAAAATTTGGGGACTACTTTACTCTAAACCCGGGGCCGGGCAACCTGATCCCGCCCCCGGACGCGCGCGGGCGCCCCGCGGGCCCGCAAAGCTCATGGTCAGAGGTAGAACCAAGTCACGACCCCCGTCTTTCGCTTCAGGCGGCCAAGCTGGAAATTGCCAGCCCGCCAGGAAGGTGAGATGTCGAGGCATCCGGCAAGAAACCTCTGGAAAAAGGAGAATGGAGAATGGAAATCAGGTTCAGAGGCCCGTGGCCCGCAGTCCACCCAGGCTCGGGGCCCGCCATTGTCAAGCGATGCCGACGGCGACCCCTGGCCCCGACGGCTCAGCCGACTACGTGAGAGATCGCGATGGCTCCCGTTTCCGGCCATTCAGCCAGAATCTCACCCGTACTCGTGCTCATCTTTCGGTGAACAAACGATTCACCGACGCGCGTCACAATGAAATATTCCCCTGCCGCGCTGTTCATGGATGACGACGCGAAGTACCAACCGCGCATGTCCGTGTATTCGCCGACCTCCGTCATGCTGCCAGTGGTGGGGTCGATCTGGACGAGCCACCGGGCGGATGTATCGGCGGGATTGTACCACAGCCCGACGATCCGATCCGTCGATGCGTCGTAATGAAGCTCGCTGACGTAATTGGGGCTGGATACCCGCGACAAGATCTCGCCGCTGGTTGCATCGATCGTGAAAATCCATGTTCCCGGAGCGTCGCTGGCCCGTCCTTGCACGAAGAGGCGATCCCCGGCATCGTCCATGGCGATCCCACCGCCTGAGATGCCAGTAATTTCATCCACGGCAACGACCGATTCCGCCTCGCCGGTGGCCAGGTTGAAAATCTGGAAATTCCATTCGGTCCAACCCGCGCCTTGTGCGACGCCGACGAGGACATCGCGGTCCGCGTCATACTGGTAGTAGCCGGCCTTGGCTTCCGGGTAGCTGGCAACCACCGAGCCGGTGGCGACGTCAATGGCAAAAAGATGCAAGCCGTCGGCGTTGTAGCCGTGGAAGAAGTAGCGACCCCCGACGGAGTCGACCGGTTGGGCGGTCATGGATACGGCGTAGACATCGGGTATGACGGCCACGTTGGTTTTTTCGCCCGTGGCGGGGTCGATCCGCACGAACCATTCTTCGCGGGCCGCGCTATCCCATTGCAATCCGACCAATGCACCTGCACTCGGACAGAGACTGGCGTCAATGGAATCGATCTGCTCCCGGGCGCCCGGAACAGACGCTGCGGCAGTGCAAAGGATTCCTGCCGGCGATGCTCCCGGAACGGACGGCAGGGCCGGGTCCTCCTGCGCTACGACTCCGCCCAGGGCTGCGGTGGAAAGCACAACCAGCGCGAGGATTGCCCCGTAACTTCGGTCGTTTTTGTTTGAAGATTTCATGCTAGCTTACGCTCCTCGGTACAGAACCCGCATGAACCAAACTGGACCGCGCTTGGCAACCAACCTAAGCAGTAGCGGGCTCGCACCCATTTCGGCATTACTTCTATTGCATAAAAGAACATGTGAACTTAGGGCACGGGCCGAGGGCGGAGAAACGAGAACCGTCGCCAAAGCATCCTGTCGCGACGATCTCCAGGCCCAGGAGGGCCGGCGATCGCGTGGATGCGATGGCCGGTCCCCCGCGGCACCAACGTCGCTGGTGTGCCAAATGGCGCGTCCAACGTCGCCAGGTAAGCGAAGGTCGTATCTCGCTCGATGTCACCTAGAACCCCACCTAGACTTGCGAGCTCCCCGAACTCACCCCTGGGGCTTGGCCCAGCCCTGAAGCCCCCAAGTGAGCCGTTGTCCTAGTGCGGGGGGGGTCGCAGCGGCGCGGGGCACCCCGCCCTATACCGGCGTAATCGACCCGGTATCGAAGCTTCGCACAGCGCCCCGGACCTCCATGAGCAGGTGGCCGTCATCGTCAATGCCGGCTGCCAGTCCTTCAACGGCCAAGTCGCCAGATTCCAGGCGAACCCGCTTGCCAGCCAAGGCATCCCGTTGCCGATACGCCGCCACGATCTCCTCGTTTCGTCCGTCGCGAACCATCTGGATCCAACGATCCAGTTCCTGCAGCAGGAACGTTTCGACGTCTTCGATGCAACTGTCGGCGCCGAGGACATCTTCGAGCGTGGTGGCCGTGTCCCGTAGTTCACCCGGGTAGTCGGCGGCGTGGCCATTGACGTTGATGCCGATCCCGGCCACGAGGAAGTCGAAGCGGTCGCCGGTCGCCTCCCCCTCTACCAGGATGCCCGCCACCTTCTTGCCATCTACGAGCACATCATTGACCCACTTCAGTTCCGGCTGCGCGCCCGCCACCTCCAGCACATCCGCGACGGCGTTGCCGAGCGCCAGCGTCAGCAGGTGGGGGTCGTCCAGGTCGCGCAGGATCATGGACAGGTAGAGACCACCCTCGGGTGCGTGCCAAGGCCGGCCGTGTGTGCCCCGACCCTGGCTCATGCGGGTAGCCACGAGCGCGCTACCGCCGGGGGCGCCGGCGCGGGCGCGCTTGCGCGCCTCGTCCATGGTGCTCGTCACCTCGCCCAGCCGTTCCACCTCAAGCGTCAAGCGGCATCCCCCAACTCGCATAACTCGATCAGCACGCCACCGGTTTCCTTGGGGTGGAGGAACGCGATGCGCTTGCCTTCCGCGCCCAGGCGGGGGGTCTCGTCGATGAGCCGGACTCCGAGGCCCTTGAGCCTGGCTAGTTCGGCGTCGAGGTCATCCACGCGGAAAGCAATGTGGTGGACGCCGGGGCCGCGCTTGGTCATGAACTTGCCAACCGGCGTGTCGGGGCCGAGGGGCTCCAGGGCCTCCACGACACTCATGGTGTCGCCCACGGGGAAAAAGCGGGTCTTGACGCCCTGCTCTTCCACCGTTTCGTCGTGTTCGGCGCGCAGGCCAAGAATCTGCTCGTACACGCGCGACGCGTCGTCCAGGGAATGAACCGCAACGGACACCTGGTCCACGCCGAGAATCGCCATGGCCGCCCGCAGCCGGAGGGGGGTCTTGGTGCTTGCGAGGGGCGATAGGACATCGTGGGCGACGACCATTCGAGCCAGCTCAAGGGGGCGTCGCGCCATTTCCAGGCTATGGCTGGCGGCCCGGACTAGCTGCCACCCCGGACCCATCATGCGAAAGTTCCTACATCCGTTATACTGATCAGGTGACATGGACCGGCGCGGCCTCACCGTCGTTTTGGTGGCGCTCCTGGCAGTTGCCATGCTGACCACACTGGAGCCAATGTCGGCCCCCAATCAGCCCCAGCAGATCCATGTCACATTGGATCAACTGCCCAAACACCTGCGCGTACAGTGGTCCCCGGAATCCAGCTACAGCCCCGCCGACGCACCCATTCTGCGCTTCCGGATCGGCCCGCACCAACACGCGGTCCAGGCCACACTGGCAGGCGTTGCAGCGGCGACCGACAGTTCCGATACAACGCAGGTATGGTCGGCCCCGCTCGGCCCGCTGGAGCCTGGGTCCACCGTGCGGTACCAGATCTCGGCCGGGAAACAGCCAGGCCCCTGGCACGCCGTGCGGGCTCTACCGGAACCCGGGGCACCCCTGCGGTTGGTTGCCCACGGCGACCTAGGCCGCCTGGACCTACGGGGCAACCCCAACACCAACGTAACCGCCGTGCGCGACCTAGCCTTGGCCCAAAACCCGGACCTCTTCCTGCCCTTGGGGGATCTGGGCTACCAAGACATTGGCGGGGCCGGCTCCGTGGCCCATTACGACGCTTTCATGCGGCTCATGGAACCGCTGCACGCCAGCGTCGTAACCATGCCCGTGTGGGGTAACCACGAAAAACCCAACACGCTCGATGGCTTTCAGCAGAGCGAGGCGCGGTGGATGCTTCCCGGGGACGAACACGATTACATGTTCACTGCGGGCCCCGTCCGGTTTGTGGCGCTCAATTCCGACCGAGCACATTCCGAACCGGGAGGTACGGCGCCGCCGCACCGTCCAGCGACCACGACTCGGCTGCGGGCCATGCTGGCGACGGCATCAACCGACGATCTGACGCCGTGGAGAATCGTCTACTTCCATCATCCGCCGTATTCGTATGGAACACATGGAAACACCACCTGGATGCACGACGAAATTGTACCGCTGCTCGAGCATCATGGCGTCGACCTGATCCTGTCGGGCCACGATCACAACTTTCAGCGCTCCTACCCCCTGCAGGCCGGCGAGCCGGTTAGCACGCTGAAGGATGGTTACACGCAGGGCCAGGCGCCGATCTACGTGGTGGCCGGGGGCGGCGGGAAGGACCTCACCCCTCTCGATGCCGAACCGATACCGCCCTGGGTTGCGGCCTCGGAGGTGGCCTTCCACACAGTCGTCGTGGAGGCCGACCCCCGTCAATTGACAGTTCGCGTGCTCGCGGCGCCCGGCGGTGACGTGCTGGACCAGTTTACGATTCGCAGGGACGTGCCCCCACCCGCGGGCGGGTAGGCCGGCCATTGGCCCACGCCCCGTTTCGCCCTTTGCCACCCGTCTTAAACCCCGGCAGCCAACAAAGCGCCAATGCGGCGCCCGAGGCTGGGCCATAAGGTTCTGCTGGCAGCCCTGGTGGCCCTGCTCACTCCATTGGTTTCGCACAGCGACGCACTGGGTGAATGGCCGTCCTTCCACAACGACAGCCGAAACAGTGGCTTCGATGCGGGCGATCCGGCGGCGGGACCGCCTCGCCTTGGAGCCCTGTGGTGGGACGAGTCTCCTGTCGAGGAGGCGCTGGTGGAGGCCAGCCCGGTTGTCGCCGAGGGCGCCGTGGTGGTGGCCGACTGGAAGGGCGTCGTGCGGGCGCTTGATGAGCAGACGGGCGCCGAGTTGTGGCGCTTTGACCTCAAGGACAAGGTCGTGGCAACACCCGCACTGTGGAGCGGGCGGGCGTACGCCGTGGACATCAAGGGGCAACTGGTAGCCCTGGACCTTGGCTCCGGCGAGCTGCTGGCAACGGCAACCGTGGGGGCCACGTTGGGCACCCCCACAATCCACGAGGGCAAGCTGTTCATCGGTACCGAGGACGGGAAGCTGAAGGCGTACGCGGCGCACAACCTGGATCTGCTGTGGACCTTCAACGTGGCGACCGTTCAGGATCAGTACACCTTCAACAACGTCACCAACACGTTTCGATGCACGGGCGGCAAGCATCCGGCCGGCCAGATCAGGGGGGCGCCTGCCGTGTTCGGGGGCGCGGTGTTCTTCGGCTCGATGAACCACCATGTGTACGCCGTCGACGAGCAGGGCAACCCCGACGGAACAACGAGCATCCTCTGGACCCACCGCACCGGTGATATCCTGACAGGCGCGCCCGCCGTGGATGTCCCGCGGGGCCGGGTGCTGTTTGGATCCTGGGACGAACGGGTATACGCCTTTGCCGCAGCGCCTGCCGCCGCGGGGACCAACACGTGCAACGGCTTGCTGCACGTTCCCTCGTGGGCGTTCCAGGTGCCCAGTGATGTGGGCGCCAGCAAGGTCCATTCCAGTCCCGCCGTGGATGCAACCGGCGCGTACTTCGGCGCCAACAACGGCCGCGTGTACGCGGTCGACCTCACCACCGGCGCCAAGCGCTGGGAATATGCCACCCAGGGGCCGGTGTTCAGCAGCCCTGCCGTCGGAGCCACCAGTGTCATCGTGGGCAGCGACGATGGCCACGTGTACTGGATTAGTGCCCTCAACGGGACGCTTCTGGACGCCCACGACGCGGGCTCGCCCGTCAAGGCCAGTCCCGCTGTGGCCGGCCCCGACGTTTTCATTGCCAGCCAAGCCGGCACCGTGTACCGCTTCGGGCCCGAGTTGCCGGCGCGGCCCGATCTGGTCATCGGTGTGCTGGCTGGCGACAAGGACGGGGTGGCGATCACCATTCGCAACGACGGGGCGGCGGACGCCGGCGCCACGACAGCCACGCTGAGTCTGGACGGCAAGGTGGTCGCCCAACTGGATGTGCCCGCGATCCCTGCCGGGGGGCAGTCGACGCTCCGACATTCCTGGTCCCTCGGCAATGGGACCCACGAGGTGACCGCGATCGTGGACCCCGACGACCTCATCTGGGAAGCGCTGGAGGGCAACAACGAACGGGGCGACGTGATCCTGGTGCTGCCCCCGGAGCCCGAAGAGACCGGTGAGCCAGCGGAGGCGGCCGGGCGGGACTGGCGCATTCTCGCCGCTGCTGGGGCGCTGATCGTCATCGCGCTGGCCGCCGCCGCGTGGCTGCTGATGCGATGGTTGCGGGGCCGCAGGGCAAAGGAAACAGGGGACGGAGCCGGGGAACTGGAAAGCGGGGAAGACTCGGGCAAGGCGGACGACGAATCGGGCTTGGGCGACGGCGAAGATTGGCCCGACGAAGCCGGTCACGAGCACGGCGCCGAGTACGAAGGTGAAGCGGAGGACGCGGACTACCCGGCGGACGAATACGAGGAGTACCCCGAACACTACACCGACGAGACGGCGGGCGAATACGTCGAAGAGCCCGACTACGCCGACCCGGAGCCTGAACCGCACGACGAGACAAGAGAATCGCAGGCATAGACCGGACCCGGCGGCCCGCCAGGGCGCGTGAAGCGGCGCCTTTTCGTGCTGTGCGCCGATCAATGGCCGATGGTGAAGGCTAGGGGGAAGCCCGGGGACACACTGGCTGGGCTGCTGGGCCAGATTCCGCCGTGGGCCAGCCGCAACGCACGAGCAGTCCTAGTGGTGGCGGGACTGGTTACGGTGGTCCTGGCCGCAGGCATGACCCAGTTGCGCTTTGAGGACAACCAGATCGACCTACTGCCCCGGGGAAACCCGCACACGGAGGCCGCGCGCAACGTGTCGGAGGCCTTCCCCTACAACTACTTCGTCGCCTCCATCGATCTGGTCATCGACCCGGACAAGTGGGCGGCAGCCAACGCACAACTGCCGTATCGCCTCACCACGCCGCAACCCTACAATGTCACGGACGAGGTGTACATCCGCGCCGCGGAGGAGTTCAACCTGTTCTTCCTCGAGCAGGTCCCGTCGGCGGTCTACAACATCACCCTGGATTCGTACGTCCGGCTCATCAATTACACCAACACCGGCTCCTGCCTGTGGGCCGAATTGGGCTTGTGCGCCCAGCGCCCTGACCCGCGTGCCTTCGATCGATTGCCGGGCACCGACCCCGCCGGTGAACAACAATTCTACATGGCGTGGCACACGATCGACGCGGTGAGCCACGAAACCATCGAGGCGACGGTGGGGCCCAGTTGGAACACCACCCAGAGCGCCTTCCTGTTTCGGCCAGCGGACGGGCAGACCACCGCGCAGGTGGGCCGTGAGGCCATCGCGGGCTTCGAGGCGTACCGCAAATGGGCGCCCGATAACGCCCGTTGGGATGTGTGGGACCTGGAGGCGAGCCACTTCACCACCAAGGACCCGGTCGTCATCGATGCCCACACCAGTGAGGTGACGGGCCGGGATGTCCAGATCCTCACGCCCGTTGTGCTGGTGTTCATCCTGCTGGCCCTTCTGTTTGCCTTCCGGGGCGCCCAACCCATCCTCGTTGCCGCCGCCACCCTGGCCGCTGGCGCCGTCTGGAGCTTCGGAATCATGGGCTATCTGGACGTTCCCGTCAACACGCTCAACCTGGTTCTTGTGCCGCTGATTCTTGGCAACGGCATCGACTACAGCATCCATGTCATCAATGAATACCTAGAGCATCGAAGCCAAGGCCTGGACGACCATGCCTCATTTGCTGCCGCCGGCGAAGGCGCGGGCGTGCCGCTGTTCATCGCGACGGCCACCACTACGAGCGGCCTTCTCGTCATGGCCTTCTCCCCCAGCCTGCTCATGGCCCAGGTCGGGATGGTCTCCGCCATCGCCATGGTAGCCGTCTTCCTGCTCTGCCTCACGTTCATCCCGGCAGCGCTCACGGTTCTGCCCACGGGCAACCTGAACCGCGTCTTTCGGCCGTCGCGGGTGATGCCGCGCATGGGCCGCGCCATTGCCCGTGGCCGGGCGCCGGTTGCCCTTCTCGTCCTGGCCATCACCGCTGTGGCAGTGGTCGCGGGCAGCCGCATCGAAACTGAGACGTACGGGACCCCGGCGCTCAACTTCCCCGAAGGCGATTGGCTGCGGGAGCAGTACGACAAGGAGAACCTGTACTTCTTCGGCACCGAGAACCCTACCGAGCAGTGGGTGACGGACTTCCTTGTTTTTGAGGGGGACCTTACCGATCCGGCTTTCCATGACTACCTGGCCGCACTGGAGGACAAGCTGCGGGAGTCCGACCTGGTGCGGGGCGACCGGGTGATCAGCATCCGTTATGCCATCAGCCAGTGGAAGGCCATCGAGGGCGGCACGGCAGGCGCCGCGGTGCCCCTGGTCCTGGAGGAGGCCCAGCCGGACAGCACGTACCCGTCCACCCGGCAGGCCATCGAGGATACTCTGGATTCCCTGTTCGCCAGCCCGTTCTCCACCTATGGGGCGCTCTTCATCAACCATCCCGCCAACGACGTGGCAGTCATGCTTCTGGAGAGCCGGGCGGGAGACACGTTCGACGCGACGGCCGCCACGTGGGATGGCTTGTGGGCCATCGTCGCGGAGGTCGATCGGGATGCCGGCCGACCCGAGGATGTGTCGGTCCACATGTATGGCAACACCGCCACGGCCTACCTGTTCGTTGAGGAGGAATTGCCGTGGCTGCGGGTGATGGCCGCCGCCGCTTTCCTGGTGGTGACCGGGCTCGTCTTTGCCTTCACGCGCAGCCTTCGCCCCACGCTCTGCGTGGCGACCCTCGTCGGCTTGACTTCCATCTGGTGGCTGGGCCTGCTGCCCGCCTTTGGCGTCGGCCTCAGCATCACGCTGATGCTTCCCATGGCCTTCATCATGAGCATCGGCAGCGACTACGCGGTGCACCTGGCGTGGAACCTGGAACGGGCCGCCCGCGCGGACCACGTTTTTGCCACCACGGGCAAGTCAGTCATGTTCAGTGCCGTCACCGACGGCGGCGCCTTCCTGATCTTTACCGGCATGCAATACCTGCTCATGCAGCGGGCCATGGTGGCCACCAGCCTCGCCATTGGCGTCATCTTCGCGGCGACCGTACTGGTCATTCCCCTGTTCTACCCGAACGGCTGGGGGACAGAGGACGCGGGGCACGCGCCCCTGGCTCCGTCGCCCGTCGAGGCGCCCCAGCCTCCTGCGTGAACGGACGCTGTCTAGCGCTGGCGAGCCACAGCCCTGGCTGGCGTGCCAGCCTTGCCAGCTTTGCCAGCCTTGCCAGCCGTGGCAGCCGTGCCGTCCCGCTCAGCCGCCACCGATCCTATGGGGTCGGCCTCGGTCAGTTCCCCGGCATCGGGAGCCGCGCCGCGGGGTTCCCGCCGCGCCTTCTGGGCGTACGACTCCAGCTTCAGGCCGGCGGCGGCGAAGCGGACGAGACGCGGCCGACGGCGGCCAAACAGGTGGACGGTCAGGCGGTCAAAGATGGCAATCTTCTCCTCATCATAGGGGTACCAATTGGCCTCGACGGCGCCCCGATCCTTCTCTTCCATGACGGACTTGATGTTGGTGAAGGCACGCAGGCCAAGCACACCCTTGTAGCGTCCAAACCCGCTCTTCTTGGCACCCCCAAAGGGCAGGTTGGGGTTGCCCTCCGTGATCATGACGTTGTTGATGGAGACGTTTCCCACGTCTAGGGCTGCCGCCACGCGCCGGGCCCGCTGGAGGTCCTTTGTCCACACGCTGGCCGACAGGCCAAACGGCGTTGCATTGGCACGGGCCACGACATCCGCCTCGTCGGCGAACGATAGAATGGCGATGATGGGGCCGAATGTTTCCTCACTCACCACCAGCATGTCGGGGCTCACGTCCTCAAGGACCAGTGGTGGGATGGGGTTGGACTGCCCGTCCCAACGGGCGGCATTGGCCACCCGTGCGCCCTTGGCCAAGGCGTCATCCAGGTGACGGCGGACGGTTTCCAGTTGGAAGGGAGTGGTCATGGAACCCACGTCGCCGTCGCGGCCCTGGTGGCCCAACCGGATGCGATCCACTTCCTCCACGAGAGCATCCCGCACCGCCTCATACGCCCCCTCCTGGACGTACAGCAGTTCCACGCTGGTGCACGACTGCCCCGCGTTGGTGAGACCGCCCCAGGCGGCGCCGCTGGCTACCCGACGGACGCTGGCATCGTCGAAGACAATCATGGCGTCCTTGCCCCCGAGCTCAAGCTCCACGGGAACCAAATGCCCTGCCGCCTGCTGCATGATGGCACTGCCTGTGCGCTGGCTGCCGGTGAAGAACACCTTGGCGGGCTGCTGGTCAATGAGCGCCGCGCCCGTGGCCCCCCGGCCGTACACCACCTGCACCCAGCCCGCATCCCATCCGGACCGCTCCAGCAGCGCCTCAACGAGCCCCTCCATGGGCGTGTATTCACTGGGCTTGAAGACCACCGGATTGCCGGCCACGAAGGCAGACGTGATGGGTACAATGGCCTGGTAGAACGGGTAATTCCACGGCGCAATGACGAGGATCGGCCCCATGGGCTCGAATCGGATGCTGCTCTTCTTGCCCATCAGGGCGATGGGCGTGGAAACCTTCTCACCCTTGAGCGCCGCCTTGGCGTTCTTCTCCAGCCAAACCAGGTGATCCAGGACACCAAAGACCTCCGAGACAAGCGCGTCCCCCGGCGTCTTGCCGGTAGCTAGGCAAATCTCGTCGATGATCCAGTCCCGCTCCTGGACGACCATTTGTCGCAGTGCACGAATGCGCTCGACGCGGTCATCCATGGGCATTTCCCGGATGCTTGGCGCCACGGCCCGCGCCGCGGCAAACGCCTGCTCGACGCGCTTTTTGGAAGCATCCCGTGACACCGGCCGGCGGCGGCTGGGCTTCTGCCGTTCCGCCCGCTTGCGGGATTCGACGCTGCGCGCCTGCGTGCCCAGTTTCTCCTCCGGGGTCACGGTGACGGCGTCGTAACCCACGGCCCGACTGATGGCACCGTCGCTGGTGAAGTCCGAGTAGTAGGGGGCCAGAGTGATCCCCTTGACCCCCACGACCAGGGTCCGCATGGCGGCTCCCGTGGCACCCGGCAGGCCCTTTCCAGATTCCGCCATGCGCAGCATGCCGCGCAGGAGCGCCTTGGGGGCCCCCGCCGCAAACCCGAGGAGACCAAGCACGTCGTTGCGGTCCCGTTCGGTCATGTGGGCAAGCATCACTGGGAGGTGGCCGGCGGCGCCGGTGTCCGAAAAAGCAGGCAGGGCGTCGTTGCCCGGAGCCATGATGGTTCCCAGGCGCTCCAGGCCCCGCGCCTGGCGGTCGGTGAGTTCAATCATGGGGAGTCCTCCGTCAGGGTGGCTGCGGCACGTGCTGCCAGGGCCATGATGGTGAGGGCCGGATTGATGCCCGGCGCGTTGGGGAAGATGCTGGAGTCGGCGATGTGAATGGCGCGCGACCCGTGGACCCGGAAGTCTGGTCCGACCACGGAGCGGGCGGGGTCGGTGCCGATGCAACAGCCCCCCATGAGGTGGAGTCCGATGTTGGGGTCGCCCTCAACCACCCGGGCGGCGCCGGCCGCCTTCAGCAGCTCCTTCACAACCCGTGTGCCGCGGTCGAGCCGGGCCCGGTCTTCCCTGTTAAGTGGCTTGTCCAGGTGAACCGTCCCGTCGGCGTTGAGGCGGATGGTGCCCGGGTGGGTGTCCCGGATGGCGACCTCGACGCAGGCCATGTGGTCGTACTGCTGCATGACCTCGTGGTGGGCCTTGCCGATGCCGGGCACAAGCATGGCAATGTCGGCGGGCGGGGCGAACACGTTCTCCAGTTTGAAGCCCTGGGCACGGAAGTTGGGGTCGCCGCTGGCGTACGCCTGGAAGGCACCCTTGTGGGCGCGCACCGGTTCGTCGAAGAGCCCGAAGTACATGCGCTGCGGGTGGCAGAAGAAGTTCTGGCCGACGGGCAGCCGGTCGCCGAAGCCGGATTGCAGCAGGATTCGGCTGTTGCCAACGGCCCCGCCGGCAAGGATGATGTGGTCTGCGCTGAACTTGGCCACCTGATCCGCGCCGTCGCGGCCCATGACGTAGGCACCATCGGGGGTTTCCCACACCCGGTCCACCTGGAATTCACA
>JBFIJP010000069.1:0-13422 GCA_041600695.1 Thermoplasmatota archaeon
CCGCAGCCACCAGCGCCCGCCCCAGAACCTAGTTACACGCCCCCGCGTTGCCCCAGGCATGCCAGGCATCGGCGGCACATTCCTTACCAGCCACGACCCCAAGCGCCTCGTCAAGTGGTTCATGGACGCGCTGGGAATCGAGATGCAGGAGGAGGGCGACGGCGGCATGGCCATGTTCCAATCCGGCGACGCCACGGCGATCCTGAGCGTACAACCCGCCCGCAGCGACGCCCCCCGGCCGCCGGCCGGTCCCGTGCAGGCAGAACCCTACGGTCGCCAGACCATGATGCTCAACCTTCGCGTGGACGATCTGGATGCGACGCTCGCCCGGCTGCGTGCCAACGGAGACAACGCGGCGGGGCCCACCACGTACGAAGGCATCGGCCGCTTCGCCTGGACCCGCACACCCGATGGCCACGACATTGAGTTGTGGCAGCCTTAATCGTGGGATTTGCCGGAAGCGCCCGCCTATACCGTTTCCCGCAACTCTTCAGGCGTCCCCAGAACCTCAACGTCATTGCCGGTCAATCTGAACAGGACGCTCGCCTCGTTGTCCGTTGTATCGGATTCCACGAGCGTTCCATCCGGATCGGCAACATTGACCAGTTCGTAGATGCCGTCCGGCACGCCTGCCATGTCAACGTACTGATCTGGCAGGTAATGCATGTACAGGTCGTACCACCCTGCGGACACGCCCATATTGGGATCGACGGTCGCCAGCGCAAGTTCCAGCGGAAGCGGCTGCTCCCCCTCCAGGCAGCGCTGGCCGCCCTGCGTGGTCCCGATGTCGCCGGGCCGGGCAAGGCCCCAGTCCTCGAAACAGAAACCGGTCTTGCGGCCATCGTTGACCGGCACCCCGCGTTCGAAAGAGGTCAGGTCGTAGGCGTAGATCGTGGCCTCCAAGGCGCCTTCGTAGTGGAAATGGGCATGGAGCGGGTGGAACCGCGCCGGACCGGCCAGTTGCTCCCGAACGCCCGATTTTGTCTCGATGACCTGCGTCCAGCGACCGTCGGTTTGCGCCGGCGATTCCAGGTAGGCCTGCAAGTCGCCCGAGCCCGTGTTCGTGAATCCACTGGAGAATCGAAGGCACCGCGTGGCGCCTTGTTCGACCGATTCCGGCACCTGACAGCCTGTCACGGGCAGCCGCGGGCCGGGCAAAACGAGGCCCTCCTCGTAGATGGCAAGGTGGGCTGGCACCAGGGCGCCGAGATTGGGGAGGAAATCGCCATGTTCATCGGGCGTCCGGGGGGGCTCCAATTGCACGATGACCTCAAACACTACCGGTTCCATTAATTCCGCAGCGGGCGTAACGCGCACCTCGTAAGCACCGCTGACCGGCGCGTCCCACACGGTGACGGTCGAGAAATAAAGGTCCGTGGCCGTCGCAACCGCTGTATCGGATCCGGCCTGATGAATGGCCGAAGAGTAAGCATACGCTACGGAATCGAAGGGCCGGTAGGCCCACGTGACGCTGGCTTCCAACTTTGCGTCGAGGTCCGGTGGGACATCCAGCTCGAACGCGAAGACGGGGCAGCTTGCCGCGCAATCAGCCGTCCAGCGCAGTGGCACCATGCCGCTGGTCGATGAGCTACTCTCCAACCCCTGCATTGACAGTGCAAGGAGCCGGCCTGCAGGCGGCGCACCTGCCTCCTGCGTGGAGCTCAGGCAACCCGCCAGTACAGCGACTGCAATCACCGCGGCAATGAACGGAATTCGGTGAAACAAGCGAGCGCAAATGACCGACACGGGCGCCCATCCCCACCTAGCTTAATCAAGGCGCCGCGCTGGCAACCGGGCCGGGTACGGGCGGGCATGAGGGCCCCGTTGGGAAGAATCGCGTCCCTGGGCCCGGCGGCCTCGCGGGGAGGCTGCAGGCGCCCACACAGGAGGCCCTGATATGCCGCCGCGCACATGGCCCCCGGTTTCCTCATGGACCTGAGTGAACTCCCGGCCCCAGCAGACGGTTTCGTCATCACCCACTTCCTGACCGTCAAAAACGTCGCCCGCGCCCGTGCGTTCTACGAGGGCGTTCTCGGCGGCAAAGTCGTCATGGAGGGCGAACCCACCATCGTCAAGCTCGCCAACTCCTGGATCACCCTGAACATCGGCGGTGGGCCCACGGACGACAAGCCCACCGTGACCCTGGCGCCACCCGCCGACCCCAACAAGGTCAGTTCGTTCCTGAACATCCGCGTGGCCGACATCCAGAAGATGTACAAGACGTGGAACGACCGCGGCGCCGACTTCCTGACACCCCCCAAGGACCACGAACGGGAATACCGCTGCTACATGCGCGACCCCGACGGCTACATCATCGAGGTTGGACAGATCAAGCCGATGGAGTAGCTGGAGATCCCCCGCCACCTTGAGCGGGCGCGCCGCCGCTGCTTCGATGTTGACGGCCGCGAATGCGAAGGAATACCCCGGCACCTGGCAGCCCGTTGCGGCGCCAGCGGGCCGGCGCGTTGCCTTCGTCGAACGCCGCTTCGGCCTGGTTTACGCTGTCGTCTCATCAGCTTGCCAAGCTCTGGCCGTTGCGCCGGCCTGGTCACGGTTCAAGAGGTGGGCGCCGTGTGGATTCCCGCCGTAACGGCGGTTGGGCTGCTCGGCCTTGCGATGCCGACAGGCGCTCCCCTGCCGTCCGGTGATTGGGGGTTCATGGGGCATCAGCCGGGCACGCGGGTGCCTCGCATGGCCACGCGGTCGTCGGTGCCGCAGGGTCTACCCGCGGGCCGTTCCTCTCCACGCCCAACCACGACCGGCCGCAAGCCTGAAGTTACCCGGACGACACAGCAGGTGGTGGTCACTTCGGTGGCCCACCGTCATCACGGGGAAGACGCGACCTACTCGTCTTCCGGGTTCAGTCATCGGTGAGAACTTGATTGGACCAACAAACCAGAGGCCAATGATACTTCAACGTTCATTGGAGGAGGAACAACCGCGGTGGTCGTTGAAAACAACGATCCGGAAACGGACGGCGCGCGGCACTTGTTTGCCCGGTCGCAAGACAGCAGGTGCCCGACTCACCCCCTTTCTTGGCGAAGGCCCAGCGCGGCTCGAATGGCTTGATGTTCAGGCCACGCCGGGGCGCTGCTTGGCTCAGGCCACCGGCGCCCGTAGAATGGTGCGAAGCCGCTCCGGCGCCGTGCGTTCCGGGTCGGACAAGTACACCTCGTGGTGGGGTCCGTTCACCTTGAGGCCGTGCTCGCGGGCGTAGTCCTGGAGGCGCTTGAGGTCCGACTCCTCGCGGTTGTAAGGCCCAACGTGAAGGATCTGGACTGCGCGCCCCTCATGGATGCGCTCGTAGCCCACCTTGGCGGCAGGCAGGTCGCCGCGCTTGGTGCCCACCTTGTCCTTTGCGCGTTCCACATGGACCTTCCTGATGCCGGTTGGCAGCCGTAGCAGGATGCGCCACCGCCATTCGGGCATGGGAAGCGGCTTGCCGTCGCGCCCCTCCACCCAGAACTGTGCCTCCGGCGGCGGAACCACGAAATCCGCCTCCCGCTCCTTGGCGGACAACTTGATCGTGTACGCCACAGCGTACAGGGTACCAATGGCGTTCTGGAACGATTGGCTGCCCGGCTCGCCGTGCCCGTCGAAGGTCAGGAAATGTCCGGCGCCCAGCTTCACTTCAGCCACTTCCTTGGTGGCCTTGTAGTAATCCGGGTACTGCTTCTTCAGGTCGATCTTGTCGGCCATGGCAGGCGTTTGGGCCCAGCCGCTGAATATAACCTTGCTACCGTGCCACGGGTAGCTTTCCCGTACGGGCCCGGGTCGCCTGCAGGGTCGCCCGTGGGGCCAGCGTGGAGCTGTCAAAGGCGTCGCCACCGCGGCCTCGGCTTGAACCGCACCCTAACGGCTGCCGGCGGGGCAGCATCGAAGCGCTCTTGGGGCCACGCAACCAACAGAAGCACGATGCACGCCATCGAAACCCGTGGTTTGACCCATGATTTCGGCGGCGGCCGGGGCCTTTTCGACCTGAGTCTCGCGGTGCCCCGGGGGCGCGTGCACGGCTTTCTTGGCCCCAACGGCGCCGGCAAGACCACCGCCATCCGGCTGCTTCTTGGCTTTTTGGCGCCCCACCGCGGTGCGGCTAGGGTGCTGGGAATGGACCCCTGGCATGAGGCAGCCGGCATCAAGGCCCGGGTCGGTTACATCCCCGGCGAATTGGCGCTGCCGGAGATGCTACGCGGCCGTGAATTCCTGGAGCACTCGGAGCGCCTTCGTGGCGTGGTCGATCGTGAATGGCGCAGCCAACTCATTGAAACCTTCGACGCCCAGCCGGACCAGCGCATCGGCACACTATCCAAGGGAAACAAACAGAAAATTGCCCTCATCGACGCGCTACAGCACCGGCCAGAACTACTCATCATGGACGAGCCCACGGACGGACTCGACCCCCTCCTGCGCGACCAGGTGCGCCAAGTGCTGCGCGACCACGTCCGCGCCGGCGGGACGGTGTTCATGTCGAGCCACATCGTCCACGAAATTCAAACCATGTGCGATGACGTTTCGATTCTGTTGTCGGGGCGCCTTCGCAAGCAGGCCCGGATTTCCGACCTGGTGGCGCTGGAAGGCATCCTGGTAGAAGCCACGGTCCCCGACGTTCAGGTGGCGGCACGCGCCCTGGCGGCGGTGGGAATCGGCGGCGTCGTTCGCCGGGGGAACCGGATTCGCTTGCGCGTGCAGGGAAACCCCCTGCCCGCCCTGGGCGCACTGGATCGCCTAGGCGCCACGGACCCCCGACTCAGACAAGGCGATCTCGAAGAAATGTTTCTGCGCCTCTACGCTGAGGATCGAACATGAAATCCTACCAGGTTTTCTTCCGAATGGAGCGGCGTGGCATTTTCTCGTGGGCCGCTGGCGCCGGAGCCCTGCTTCTTCTGTTTGGCATTATTTATAGTGTGTTTGGGCAAGAACAATTTGATGATTTGTTGGAAGCCTACCCGCCCGAGCTTTTGGAAGCGTTTCCTGATATTTCATCCATCAGTGGCTTCATCAAAGCCGAGGCCGGCTCCTTCCTCCCACTCGTTTTCGGATTGTATCTGGTCTTCCTGATGACCAAACATTTCGCCGGCGCCGAGGAGGGTGGGCGCCTGGATCACGTGTTGGCGAGGCCCATCACGCGCACCGCCTACTACTGGAACACACTCCTTGGCGGCGCCTTGGGTTACGGAATCATCGTCGCGGCCATGACGCTCGGTGCGCTGGCAGGTTTCGCGGCTGTCGCGTCCCCGCGTGAATTGCTGGGAATCGTTGGGCTGATGTTTGAATACTTCATTCTGGGTCTGCCCTTTCTGGCGCTGGGGGGTCTCCTGGGAAGCATCTTCCACCGTCGGGGGCCCGCCAATGGAGTCGGCGCGGGGATCGTTGTTTTCTTTTTCATGGTAGATTTCGCAGGGCGTCTGATCGACGGTGCCCCATGGCTGGCGTACCTGAGCCCCATGGGTTTCCAGGCGCGCAGCAATTTGTTCGCCGGCGAGCCGAGTTTGTTGTATTTCACGATCGTACCTGGATTGGCATTGCTTGCTGCGCTGGCGGGGTGGCTGGTGTTTCGGCGCAAGAACCTGTACGCCTGAGCCGGTGCACAGGTGAAGCTAGAGGATCACCAGGGCAAGAGGCGTCGCCAGCAGCAACAAGAGCACCAGAACGAGCAGCGGCGGGTGATCCAGGATGCCCTGCTGTGCTGCATTCACGGCGGCCCCGTACCATCGGTGGCCCAGCAGCGCTACAACCGTCACCAGACCGATCGTCCCGGCGGCAACGCCAATGACCACCAGCGCACCGCGAGAACCCAGGATGGCAGCCACCAGAATCGTGTCCGCAAAGGTGCCGACGTTGGCGCCTAGGATGTAAGGAATCATCTCGCGGCGGTGGACGACTTGGCGCTGGTACAGGGGAACCAGCGCACCGACGCTGAAAGCCGTGCTCGCGGTAGCCGCAGTCGCCACCATTCCGATGGCTGCCGCGCGCCAGGGGCGGGCCAGCCAAGGCGCCACCCGGCTGCGCAGTTTTGCAAGATCCAGTTTTCCGATGCCATGGTCCAGGATGAGGATGCTGGCGCCCAACCCCAGGAGGCTGGCCAGGAACACGGCGCCCGCCCAGCGGCCACCCCCAGCCGGGGATCCAATGCTCCCCGGAGCCAGCGTCGGCAAGCCCTGTGCCCCAGCGATGGCCACCGCCACGGCTGCCACGGGGCCATAAATGCTGAGCGTCACCAGGAACGACAGCATCCCCAACGAGGTCTTCGCCCCCGGTTCCGGCCGCCGACGCAAACGGGACAACAGATCCATGGCCAGCACCATGGAGGACGCCCCCATCCGCGACCCCAGCACCACCAGCAACAACCCCGCAGAGGTCACCACGCCAGCGTCGTGCAAGACCAGCCCCACGACGGCTGCAATCGATCCGTTGAGGACCATGAAAGTCGCCAGCCATCCGGCCCCCAACGCTGCCGCGGGGTCGCCGATCAAGAGGGGCAACAAATCCACGAGCCTTGGCTCCAGCAGGTGCGCCGCATGCGCCAGGCCCCGCACCGAGGCCACCAGCAAGGCGATGGCAAAAACCAGCCAGGGCAACGGACCGCCCAGCCAGCGATTCACCGGCTGCCATGCGGAGGCAGCCAGTTGAGGGCTTGTGAGGCGGCCGTTCTCCAACCGTCAACCGGGGTGCGCCGGCTCTAGCCCACTCGCAACCCGTCCATGGCGACCTCGACCCCCTCAGCCGATGCCGCCATGCGCTCGGGGCTGGTGGGATCACACAACGGATTGGTGTGGTTCAGATGGGTCAGCACCACCCGAACCCCCCTGGCCGCACCCTTCCCCAGCCGGGGCAGGGTGTCTGCGACGAAGGGATGCGGGATGTCGGTGACTGCCCGGTGACGGACCTCTGCGGCGCTCCAAAACGTCGCGTCAAACAGGAGCGTGTCCCCGGGCCCCAGGCAGGCAATCGCGGTTTCGACTGCCGCGTCCCAGGCGTCCGTGTCGGGCAGGTACAGAACCCGCTGGCCAGCGGCGGCGACCTCAATGGCGACGGTGTCGCTGGTTTCCGCCCGGTGGTGGATGGGATGGAATTGCATCTCGAACGGGCCGGCGGTCGTTCGACCGCCGGGCGCCAGGGGCCGCCAGTCGAGCGCCAGGTGGGGCGCCGCGGTGCGCAGGTGGGCCAGCAGACTTGGCGTTCCGATACCGGGCACGCGCAGGTCAGGACCCTCGCGGCCGAGTTGGCTGGCTCCGGCGACGTGGCCCATGTGGGCGTGGGTCCAGGCAACAGCGATGACATCGGCGTCGATGCGGTGCCACTGTTGGCGGATGTCGGGCGCCGTGTCCAGCAGGATCGCCTGGCCTTCGTGGACGACGGCGATGGACGCGGCGGTCCTTGCGAGGGAGGGATTCGCCTTGGCCGCGGCGCAATTCGGGCATCCGCATCCGATCTGGGGAACCCCTGCATCCTGCGCGCTGCCCAGCACGACCACATGCACGGCGGCCCCAGCGAGCCTCGGGTCATAGCTCAACGCATTAACCGCCCGGGCGCTGCAATCGTTGTGTTGAGGCAGCGCGACGTGGCAGCGACGGTCGGCGGTGCCATGGTCGGGGCGGGCATCTTCATCGCACCCGAACGGCTCATCGACAACGGTGCGCCGCCCCTGCTGATCCTCGGCCTCTTCGCCGCAGCCGGGATCGTCGCCGTCTTCGGGGCCTTCACGCTGGTGCGCCTGGCGCAGGCGATGCCGGGCAACGGCGGGCCGTACCTGTACCTCCGCGTGCTCCACCCGCGGCTGCCGTCTCTCTTCAACTGGAGCCGGTTCTGGGTGATGCAGACCGGCGCGCTGGCGATTCTTAGCCTGATTGCCGCCCAGTTTGCCCTGCAAACGTTCGGCTACTCGCATTGGTACGCCCAGGCTGTACTCGCCATGCTGTTGCTGGCCGGGGCAGCCGCCATCAACGCGCGCGGCCTTCGCACCGGCGCCCGCTTCCAGCTCGCCACGACGGCCCTGAAGTTCGCGGCGATCCTGGCGGTCAGCATCGGCATCTTCACGGTCGGAGATGCCGCCAACCTGCGCGCTTCCCGAGGGACCGCCAACCTGGGGCTTGGCTCCTGGATGCTCACCGTGGTCTTCGCCTTCGGCGGCTGGACCCAGGTCACGTTTCTGGCCGGCGAGACCCGCGGCGATCTCAAGCGGCCCGTCGTCGGCGCGATTCTTGGCGTAACCGCTCTCTACATCCTGGCTGTGGCCGCCATGCTCCTTGCCCCCGTTGGCCCAGGCCCGCTGGCGCTCGCGGCGGCCGAGAGCGTGTTCGGCGCCAGCGGTGCCCGCATCATGAGCGCCGTCATCGCCGTCACGGTCCTTGGGACGCTCCACACCATGACCCTCACGGGACCGCGATTGTACGAGGCAGCCGCCGCCCGCGGCGACTGGTGGCGCCCCTTCGCGCGGCGCAACCACCGCGACGCCCCCGGCATGGCCATCCTGTACCAGGCCGAATGGGCGGCGGTCCTCATCGTTCTCAGCCTGCTCGCCCGCAACGCCTACGACGCCCTCATCGGCGGCATCTCCACCGCCATCTGGCTCTTCCACGTGGCCACCGCCCTCGCGTGGTTCCGGGTCCGCCGCGGCAGCTTCGTGCCCCCGGCCATCTTCCTGGCGGCCTCGTCGTTCGTCGTCGGCGTGGCCTTCGTTCAAGACATCAGCCGAGCCCTCGACGGCGCGTGGGGCCAGGTCACGAGCCTCTACGCGCTGCTGATCATCGCGAGTGGGCTGCCGCTGGCGTGGCGGGGTTCGCGGTCGCCGCCGACAGCGCCAGACGCACCCCGAGGGCTCCCAGGCTCAGCCACACGATGAAGGCGTTTGGGGCGATCCGCAATCGCATCCCGCGTAGAGCCGAAGACGGTGGTTGCCGGCTGGCGCTCGGAAGAATCGCCCTTCGCCCCCGGCGCGAAGTTTAAAATGTAGGATCCGCCTGGAGGTAACCGTTGACGGATCGGAGCCCCGCAGCGATGCTGCGGGTGCTTCCCGTCTTACACTCATCGCTCCTTGCTCCACGACGACAGGGTCTTCTGGATTCGGCCAACGACCTTATTCTGCTCGTTGAGGCCCATGGATGCTTCTCGTGCGAGTCCCTGGAGTTCGCGCATTCTGGCCTCGGCCCTGCGCCACGCTTCGTCCGCCGTAACGACGGTACACCGGCGAGGTATGTGTTCTTCGGATTCACCGTCGGCCAGAACGGCCATTTCCACGGCGTCCTTCAATTGTGGCTTTTCCGCGAAGAGATCGGCATGGCCCGTTCGGACGCGTATGCGCTCTGGGTACAGCTTCGCTTGTGGCTTCTCTTTGAAAACGGATTCGACGAAGGCGGGCACCGCACCATGCGGCAAGGCGCCCTTGCTCACTAGGATTACATTGCGGAACCCGGTGTTGAACCCGACGTCTTTGAACGTTTTTCGGATTTTGTCAAAATCGTCGGTATGATTGCTAATGCTAAGCGGCCGAATCCGCGGTGACGTGGCCGGCACATCCTGCATTTTTGGGAATGCCCTGCAGAGCCGGTCTGAAGCCGTGATAAGTGGATGTAACTCATCACCGTTGGTTACGCCATGAATGTACCGCCCTTCGCGCGTGTCAAGATGTTGTCGCCAGAAGACCATTGGGGCTCCACCGTCGATAAAGAAATCAATTTTAGAATCACGCCACCCTTCTTTCTCCGTGATTGCCCGGTACGCAAGCGCTTTGGTAAAACGATCTGCCCGACGAGGTTGCCGCAAGTATTCCTGATGCCGTTTGACCCACCTTTCCCCCACATTCCACCAGCCAGCGACGGCTGGGCGCCATTTCTGGTCCGGTCTGCGGTCTACTTCGTATTGAAGCCAACCGCTTTCCCCTTCATCGGCGGGAAGGCCACGAAAAAGCCGGTCGTTCAAAGCTTGCATTCGCCGCCCCGCCTGATCTAGGACCTCCGTAGTTTCTCGGCTCTCAAACTCGGCAAATTTGTGTGCAATGCGGAATTGTTCGTCTTGATTAAGAGAATAGATACTCCACTGTAGACGGGGGTCTGCTTCGATATAGCGGCGAAGGCGGCCTTCGCACGTTGCCTTTCCGTCCGTCTGCCCTTTGGGTGGATATGGATTAGCAAATGCTAGGGAAAAATAAAGCCGCATAAGGTCGTCGCTTACATCTTCGGCAGAAACGCACCCGATCCGAAGATCCTTGCCGAATACGCCGCTTTCGTCCAGTCCGACTTCCACGAGCTTGTTGGACCGCCTCATTTGTATAAAAACATCCAGCTGCCCTTCTAGACTAGTTGAGTCGGACTCAGGCGCCTGCCAGAGACCACAGTTAGGGTCCGCAGGCAGCAGCTTCGTCCTGCCTTTCGTCGTCGGCGTGGCCTTCGTTCAAGACATCAGCCGAGCCCTCGACGGCGCCTGGGGACAGATGACGAGCCTCTACGCGCTGCTGATCATCGCGAGTGGGGTGCCGCTGGCGTGGCGGGGTTCGCGGTCGCCGACAACGCCAGACGCACCCCGAGGGCTCCCAGGCTCAGCCACACGATGAAGGCGCTCGGGGCAATGAACACCAGGGGCTGGCGGGCCAGGAAACTGATGGCTAATACTGCCGCGAGGACGGCCGCGCCGCTGGCCCCGTAGGCCCACCACCGCGGGAGTGTCTGGTTCGCCTCGGCGGCAAATGTGCTTGCCAGCGCCAGGAAGATCATCAGGAGCCCGATCGAATGCATCAGGTCGAAGGTGCGGAAGATCGCCTCGAAGACGATGGGCTCTTGGGCAAACGACTGTGCCAGGGGCACGATGGCGAACGGGAACGCCAAATCGTAGGACATGACGAGGCCCATGCCGACGGCGACCACGTACCAGGCGCCGGGCAGGATGCCAGTGTCGCGGCGGGACAGGATCAGGGCGCCCACGATGACGGCGAGGTTGGCCGGGACGCTGAGGATGCCCACGAGCGTCATGGCCGTCGGCGCGTCAGCGATGGTTTGGGCGACGCCGGCTGGGGTTTCGCCCATCAGTTCGGGGCCGCCGGAGGCCAGAAACAGCGCGATGACGCCAACGGTGGCAAACGATCCCGCAGCAAGCAGGGACCCGGCGAACCGGGTGGCATGGGGTGCATGGGGTTCCATACCCCGTCATGACGGCGCGGGGGACTTAGTGGCTGGTGGCAAGCGGTGGTGCATTTTGGACACGCTCGGCGAGCCACCGATCGCAGGCCTCGGGAAACAGGAAATCGCGTACCAGCCGGAGCCCCAAATGCTCCAAGCCGGGCAGGCGCTGGGCCGCCATCAGTCGCTCGGTTGCCGCCTGGATGCTGGGCAGCGGCACCATCGCCATGGGTCGAACACCCCGAGCTAGGGGGCCCATGATGCGTTCGGGAAACGCCGTTCGCAGGCTCGGATACGACGCATCGGTCCATTCGGAGAGGTCGTAGACTGCCACCACCTCGCCTTCGATGCGGCCGGCTCGAAACACCGGCATGAAAGCCCCCGCTTGGCGGGCGACCAGTCCGTCGATGTGGCGCGCCGCCGTCCGACGGGTGGTTCCCGCCGCGTCCGCCACCGCCTGTACCGATCGCCGAGGCATCCGACGCAGAGCCAGCATGATTCGTCGCTCCAGGCCGGTCATGATCTCGGGCGGCTCCTCCATGATGAAGCTCGCTCGCGCGGACGTTGCCCCCAGAGCGTCCCGGATTTGTTCAACGTCCGCGGCGACGGCGCCGGGCTGGTGCCACGTGTGCAGGAAACAGCTCTGGGCGTGCAGCGCCGCGATGGATACGTTGGGAAACGGCGCCAGCGCCGCCTCAAACGCCGCGACGTCCATCAGCGGCAGATCCGCGAAATGGTGGCCCGCCCGCGTCAGCCCGACCACGCCCGGCCGCGGCTCGAACATGAATCCCTCGACGACACCCCCCGAGCGCAGCGCCGCCAGGCGGCGCTGCGCCGTGTTGCGGTGCAAACCCGTCCTCTTCGTCAACTCCGACACCGTCAGATTCAGGCTACCCGACGGGAAGCTGGTTTCACTCCACCCAACCAACTCCTTGAGGATGCGGTGGTCGGCGGGCTGGAGATGCATTGGATCCAGCCAGCGCGCGCCACGATAAAGCGGGCATTGGCTGCGGAGCCAGGAACCTGCGCCGAGCGAGCGTGGCGCCCGCCTTGCATCCTGGCGGCTCTTACGTCTTCTCCACCGGCACCCGGCAAATGGTCAGCAACTCGCCCGCAGGTACCTCGCCTGGGTCGTTGAGGTACAACTCGTGGATGGGGCCGGCGTGGCGGTAGCCGTTTTGATCGATGTAGGCGTCGAGCCTGGCGTAGGCGTCGCCGGTCTTGGCGTAGGGCCCCCGGTGCAGGACTTCGACGCACAGGCCTTCGTTCATGTCGTAGCGGTGGACGGCCGCGGCAAACCGCGCGTCGCTGTGGGCGCCCCGCATGGCGGCTGCCAGCGCCACGCCCTCGACGCCAGGAGGCTGGGGCAGCAGGAGGAGCCATTGCCACTCCGACTCGGGGGTCTCGTGGAGAGGCCCCTGCGCCCAATAGATGGCCTCGAACCCGTTGATTCTCGCGCCTGAATCCCCTAGGCCGCTGCGCGCGACGGCTTCCAGGGCCCCGATGGCCGCCTCGTAGGCTTGGCTGCCCGGCGCCCCCCGCCCCTCCACGGCAAGATACTGAACGGGGCCCACGGTGACGAGGCGTGGCTGCCCGGCTTGGACGCCCTCGGCAGCGCGAGCCATGGCTGAACGTGGCACCGGCCTTCTCTAGAAGTTGTTCGCGGGGGGCCATCGGGAGGGGCCCGCTGGGAGCACGGGGCCCGCCGAGGGCAGCAACCGCGTCAATCCTGGATGATCATGGCGCGACGTGTCCCGCCACGAACAGCGCGGCCCGGTCATTCCTTTTGAACTGGCACCCGACAGATCGTCAGCAATTCCTCCGGCGGCACGTCGTCCGGACTGTTGAGGTACAACTCATGGATGCGCCCCGCCTGACGGTAGCCGTTGTCTCCCAGGTAAGCGTACAGCTTGGCGTACGCTTCCCGCACGCCTTCGTAGGGGCCCTTGTGCAACACCTGGGCGCAGGTGCCTTCGTTCATTTGGCGCGGCCTGATGGTGGCCGCCAGTGCCGGGTCGGCCGTGGCCGCCTTTTGCGCTTTCTTGAGGCCGGCGGCGTCGATTTCCGTCGGCAAGCGAATCAGGTGCCGCCAGCGCCAGTTGGCCATGGGAACCTTGTGCAGCGGCTCGTGGCCGTGGGTCCAGTAGATGGTTTCCAGTGCCTTGATGCCCTGGGCAGCGGGACCCAGGCCCGCCATGGCCACCGCCATCAGGGTACGGATGCTGGCCTGGTAGGATGGATCACTGGGAGCCCCGTGGCCGTCGATGGCGAGGTAAGATGTGGGGCCCAGTTGCAGGATTTGGGGTTCCTC
>JBFIJP010000070.1:0-13366 GCA_041600695.1 Thermoplasmatota archaeon
CACGATTGCACCGCCGCCGGAAACCTGGCTTGAGAAGCTGCTCTTCCTCAACCCCAGCGGTGAGAGCCTGCTCATTGTACCCGTGAGCATCATCCTGGCCTGCACGGCCATCCAGGTCATCATGCTCTTCGTGGGCATGTTTGCCGGCACCCAGGCGCCGCTGCGCAAGAAGGTGTACGCCAGTCTCGTCGTGGGCGCCGTCGTCTACGCACTCAATCTGATTCGCAACGTCGGCATCATCTGGTTCTACGGCCAGGGCCACGCGAGTTTCTGGATGATGCACAACGCCATCGGCAAGGGTGGCAGCCTTCTCGCCATGATTGGCATCGCCTTCGCTTTGTTCCGGCTCTTCCCGGAGTTCTTCCACAGCCTCGTCAGCGTGCTAGATTTGCCTGATCGGGATGGGCCCATCGAGCGGACCCTGAAGATCGGGCGGCGGAGACCGGAGCAGCCGGTCGCCACGCCTGCTGAGGCCTGAAGGACCGGTTGCGCGGCCCCCTGCCGACCTTCCAGACTGGCGCCGGGGCCGCCGACAGCTTCGTCGCGTTCGCGTGATGCTCGCGGGAGCTCGCCAGGCGGGGCCTCGGGCCCCGCCGCCACACCAGCCGCCCTTCAGATTCTTCGTGCCCGAACCGCGCGGCCACGGAGCCGGCGGAGCTTCCTTGTCGTCCCCGACACGGCAGATGCACGCGCCCGGGCGGCCTTGCGCGAGCCGCCCGCTCCCTTCAAGAACGGCCCCCTCGTCGCACGCCTGTGGTCTTCCGTATCGCCCACGGTGGCGCCAACTGGGTCATCGCACCCGTCGTCCTTGCCATCATCTTGTTCAGCCTGGCCGGACCACTCAATGCACCCTGGCTTCAGAGCCTCAGCATCGTTCCCTTCTCGCTGGCGCTGTTCTTCGTCATGTTCTTCCGCGACCCGGACCGGCGCACCTCCGATGGCATCGCCAGTCCGGCCGACGGCAAGGTGGTCCGCATCGATGAGGTGGAAGACCCCGACGTGGGCCCTGCGCAGCGGCTCTCGATTTTCATGCGTCCCACGGATGTCCACGTCAACCGGTTCCCGGTGGACGCCAACGTACGCAGCGTCACCCACTACCCGGGCAAGCACGTTCCCGCCTTCAACAAGGACTCGGAACGCAACGAGCGCGTGGTCACTCTCCTCAAGTCGCCGGAATTGGGCGATGTCAAAGTCATCCAGATTGCCGGGGCGGTCGCGCGCCGCATTGTTCCCTACGCCAAGGAGGGCGACAGCGCCGCCCGCGGGGAACGACTGGGTTTGATTCGCCTCGGCAGCCGCTGTGACCTCATCGTCCCCCGGGGGTCCGTCCAGTGGACCGTCGAGATCGGCCAGCGGGTGTACGCCGGCTCGACGCAGGTCGGTGAGGCCGCGCCATGACCGGCCGGGCGGTTGCAGCCGGAGCCAAGGGCATTTCGCGGGCGCGATCGATCACCCGTGCCGCCCTGCGCGATGAATGGGACGGCCTCGACCGGATCACCCGGGACATCCGGCCAGCCGACATTGTCACGCTGTCCAATGCGCTGACGGGTCTGGCCGCCATCTTGTTGGCTGCCAACCAGCGCCTGGAGCTGGCATCCCTGCTGGTCTTCGTTGGAATCCTCCTGGACGGCGCCGATGGCGCCGTGGCCCGCATGGGGTATGGGAACGGGCCACTGGGCGGTTTCCTTGACAGCCTGGCGGATGTCATCACCTTCGCCATCGCTCCCGCCACCATTCTGGCCACGACGGCTGACCTTGGCCCGATCTGGCTCATCTGGGCAGCCGCCGGCTTCTACATGGTCTGCGTCGTCATGCGCCTGGCCCGCTTCGAGGCCCTGCGCGAACGCGCCCCGCGGCGCTACTTCAGTGGCATGTCCAGCCCAGGCGGCGCCCTGGCGGTCATCGCCATCCTGCTGGTCGGCGCGCCAACCTGGCTCGTGGTTTCCCTGGTTTTCTTCACCGGCGGACTCATGGTCAGCCGCGTCCGGTATCCCAAGCTTCGGGGCCCCCTCGGCGCCACCGCCGTCGTCGTCATCGGCGCCGTTCTGGGCACCTGGAGCAACCCCGCCTGGCATGAATGGGCCGTCCTCGGCCTCATCGCCTTCATGGCCTTCTACCTCCTGGCCGGCCCCTACTACGTGCTGGTGCGCTTCGGCCCCACCCCGGACCCGCGCGCGTAGGCCGGCGACTTTACCATCAGCGGCCGCTTCGAGCGCCTGTCATGGCCGCCAAGCGCCAACGCCGAACGTCCATCCGCACGGCCTCCGGAGCCGTCCAGGAGAAATTCCTGGAACGGATTCGGGGCCTAGCCGCCAATCCGCTTGTCGTGTTACCCGAAATTCCCCCGGGCATCGACGAACCCCGTCCCATCGCCAAGATGCGCCAGAGGGTTGAGCGAATCGCGAAAAAGGGCAAGGCCACATGGCTCGACCGGCGGGACAAGAGCATCGTCGGCGCCGTCGCCAACGCCCTGCCCATGGCCAAAATGACCGCCGCCCCGCGCCTTCTTGACGCCAAAGTTGGCACCCAGCGGCGGTTCTTCCTACAACGAGGACACGTCACCCGTGCCGCCAGTCTGGGCGTCCAGAACCACGACGAACCCCGAGCGCTACGTATGGCCTACGCCGACGTCGCCAAGAAATACAGTCTGCACTTCTTCGCCGGCCCCCGTTTCTGGTGCACCGGCGCCCAGCCCGTGCCGCCCCAGGAATGGATTGACGCCCTAGCCACCCACGCCGGCATTAGCCTGTCCGAAACGACCGGCGAAGGCCAGGATCGGATCATTGGTTGCGGCCACGACGACCGGCCGCGGGTACGCCTCGGCTTCCGTGGCGGCCCATCGCTGGCCATCTGCGGGCCCTGCGGCAAGCGCGCCGGGAACCTGCACCAGATGGCGGCCGAGCGCTACGCCTCCGAGCGGCAGCGACACCCGTTCACGGTACATGTCGTGCTTCCAGACGGGACGGTCGCGGACCCCGACGAAAAGGATCTCGCTGCGTACCGTGCTGGCGTCCACCACGAGGACAAACTCATCCAGACCGCCGTTGGCGAATGGCGCCGCACGGCGGGCCAATCCGGCACCCGCTTCATGCTGGGCGAACGCGATTTCGGTTCCGACCAGGACGCCTTCCTCGACGCACTGGGCCCCCACCCGTGGGAGCGGGAGGTGCTGCGCAAACTCACCGCGACCGGGTATGTAGGCGAACGGGCAAACGTGGCCACCATCCTGGACGCCCGCAAGCCGGATTTGCCAGGCGCCCTGGAGGTCCTGCTGGGGCCTGGGGCCCAACGTTTCGCCATGGAGCACAGCAGCGAGGCCCCGCGCGCCCTGGTTCGCCTGGCGCACGAGGAAGCCCAGAGGCTCGCCCTGGAAGCCGACCTGCCGCCGCTGGGCGACTTGGGTCCCCTTGGGACCTGGGTCGACGCCTTCGCCCGGTTCAACCGGAGTCACGACCGCGCCGCTGTCCTCGCCCGCCTGCGCCGCGATGCCGCCAGCGGCGCCACTGCCAACGGCCATGTCTATGCCTTCCTGCTGGCAGTGGGCGGCGATCCCGCCGGTGAACAGAGCTTCAGCCGCGACGACAAACAGAGCGGTACCGCCTGGAAAGAACTGGCCGAGGCCGTCCTTGCCAGTGACGGAAAGGCCTACCGCGCAGCCGTCGGCACCTACCTCCGGGACACCGGGAGTGGGGAGCGGTTGGCCAGCTAAGTCCAGGCCCAGCCCTAGCCAATGCCGGGGCCGCACACGGCCGCCGCGCGTTGCGCTACGCGAATGGGAGAAACGTAGCCCCGCAGCCGGCCGGAGGCTAAGCCTGCCTAGGCGCCAATGGACCACGGGAGGCCCGGGAGCAAAATCGCTTCCGCTGACAACGCATCGGTCGGCGTTCCGCTCCGCCGACTGGTGCGCAGACACCGCCTTGGCCGGTTCAACGGTGATTACGCGCCGTTGACGATCTGCATCGCCAATGCAGCCATGCCGGTATCTGCCTTCTTCATCGCGGTGGCCTTCTGGGTCTCAAGCGCGTGATCCAGTGTCTGGCGCGGATTCAGGTAGAACACGCCCGTCTTGAACGGATCGCCGAGAGCAGCCATGAGGGCCGCGTTGCGGTCCGTTGGGTCGTGCGTGGTCTCCAATTCCGTCTGGCCGGCGCGGGCCTTCTCGTAGATGTCGTTGAACGTCACGCACGGACTGATGGCCTGCACGAAGGCGTAACCATCGTGGTCGATGGCTCTGCCAATGATGTCGACGAGCTCCTTGATCTTGCCCGAGTAAGCGCGCGCCACGAACGTGGCCCCACCGAGAATCGCCAGGGCCAGCGGATTGAGGGGCTGGTCGGCCGAGGCTTCCTGGGTCGAGTAGGGGCTGCTCTTGGTCTTGAGGCCCATTTCGGACGTGGGCGAGGCCTGGCCCTTGGTAAGGCCATAGATCTCGTTGTCCATCATGATGTACGTGATGTCCGGGTTCCGCCTGGCCGTGTGCAGGAAATGACCCGCACCGATGGCCATGCCGTCGCCGTCGCCACCCACCACGATGATCTTGTGATCGGGGGAGACCAGCTTCAGGCCAACGGCCACAGGCAGCGCACGGCCGTGCACGGAGTGGAACCCGTAAGCGTTCATGAAGTGGGGGAACCGGCTGCTACAGCCAATGCCCGACACGAAAACGACGTCCTCGGGCGGCAATTGCCGCTCGGCCAGCACACGCTGGGTCGCCGACAAGACACCGAAGTCGCCGCAGCCAGGGCACCAAACCGGCGGCAGGGTGCCCTTGTAGTCCTTCGCCTTGAGCAGGGTTTGGGTTTGCTGGGGTTCGCTCATGCCGTGACCTCCACGCCGCGATCCTTGGCCAGGACCGTCTCCACCTTTTCCGTGATCTCGAGCCACGTCAACGGGTTGCCGTGCACGCGGTTGAGGCGGTGGTACGGGCGGACCGTCTGCTTGCGCAGCAGGCCCTCCAGTTGGCCGGTGTAATTCATTTCGACAACCAGCACCTCGGGGGCAGCCTCGATGATGTCGAGGAAGCCCTCGCGGGGCAGCGGGTTGAGGATCTTGGGGATGATGATGCCGATCTTCTTGCCATCCTCAAGAAGCCGGGAAGCGGCCTCCTTGACGGGGCCCTTGGTGCTGCCCCAGGTGACAATCAGGACGTCCGGGTTCTCGTCGCCGAAGCGCTCCACGGCCAGCGGGTACTTCCAAGCGTCAGCGATCTTCTCGAGGCGCTTCTTCATCATGGCCTCGTGGTTTTCGCCGGTGTAGCTGGGGTTGCCGTACTCGTTGTGCTCGAGGCCCTCGGCCACGTGCTGGCCACCTTTCATGCCGGGCAGCGCCATGGGGCTGACGCCGTCCTCGGTGAATCGGTACCGCCGGTAATCCTGCAAGTCCTCAGCCGTGGCCGTCTTGCGGTTGATGATCGGCGTGTCGCGGATGGACGGGATGGTGATGTTCTCGGTCCGGTTGGCCAGCGAGTGGTCCGTGGCCAGGATGACGGGCACCTGGTACTTCTCGGCCAGGTTGAACGCCCAGATCGTCTGGTAGAAACAGTCGCGGACGCCGGCCGGTGCCAGAACAATGCGGCTGGCTTCGCCGTGGCTGCCGTACACCATCTCGTTCAGGTCCGACTGCTCGGTCTTGGTGGGCAACCCGGTCGATGGGCCGCCACGCATGGCGTTGACGATCACCACGGGAAGTTCGGCGGTGGAGGCGAGGCCCAGCAACTCCTGCATCAGGCTGTAGCCGGGGCCGCTGGTGGCGGTCATGGCCTTCTTGCCAGCGTAGGATGCCCCGAGGCAGTGAGCAATGGCGCTCATCTCGTCCTCGGCCTGCACGCAGGTGCGACCCAGCTTGGGCATTTCCCGCGCCAGCACCTCCAGGATGCTGCTGGCGGGCGTGATCGGGTAACCGGCGTAGAAGTCAACGCCAGCCACCAGGGCGCCGAGGGAGACGGCATCGTTGCCGTTGATGAGCATGCGCTCGTCATCCATCTCGGTGATGGCCAGTGTCTCCTTGTGCTGACGCGTAAGGGTCACCACATGGGCGTATGCAGCGTCAACCGCCTCGTCGTTCTTCTCAAGAATCTTGGGATTCTTGCCCTTGAACTTCTTGCGGACCGTCTTCTTGACGGACTCGGAGGGGACGCCGTACAGGGCAGCACAGGCCGCCACGGCGAAGACGTTCTTCGACTTGGGGGACCCAACGGTCTCCTTGACCAACTCGTCAAACGCGATTTCGTAGAAAATGATGTCAGGCCGCTCGGGGACTTCCTTCACCTGGCCGGGGTCGTAAATGACGACGCCGCCGTTGCGGACGTCCTTCAGGTGTTTGTCCATCGCCTCCTGGTTGAAGGCGCACAGCACGTCGGCTGTACTCCCAGAGGAGAGAACCTCGTCGTTGCTGGCCCGTACCTGGAACCAGCAGTGACCACCCTTGATTTCGGCGGGGTAGGATTCGAACGTGAAGACGTTGAAACCGATATCTGATATCGCCAGTGTGGCGATCTCGCCCGCGGAAATGACTCCTTCTCCAGACTCTCCCGCGACGCGGAACGTAAAGCTCGGAATGCCGTTCACCTCGACCCGACCGGCCTAGCGGCCCCGGTGGTTTCGGCCACCTCGGACAGTTATTAAAGGGTTAAGGAAGAGGATTGGTCCGGGCCAACGGCTACTGCCGGGTCCGGGGGCCGCTGCGAGCGACCACGGCTGCAACACCCAGGAGCGCCAGAATCAGCACTGCGCCGACGCCCGGCGAGTCCTTGCCCGCGTCCGTGTCGTCCACGCCGGCGCCCGTTCCGGTCCCGGTGCCCGTTCCGGTTCCCGACGTGCCGCCGCTGGCGGCCGGGTTGATCTCCACCGTGAGCTTCTGGCTGATCTTCTTGGTCAGCCCGCCCTCGCCGGGGTACTCTGCGCTGGCGTTGATCGTGTAGCTGCCTGGCGGCGTGCCTGCCGGGGGCTTGGCGATCACCGAACCAGCCGTGGTTCCACCTGGGGGCACGACGACGTGGACGGGCTCCCAGCGGGCGCCCCATCCGTCGGGGCCTTCGGCGATCAGGTTCACGTGGCCGTCACCGCCGCCCTGGTTGACGAACTGGAACGGGAAGTCGACACCGCTGCCGGGGCCCACGATCTTGCGGACTTCCTCGGCGGTCATGGTGACGATGGCGGCGGCCTGGGTGATGGCGCCACCACCCACGCTGCTGCCGATGTGGATGTCCTTGCGAGCTAGGTTACCGCTCATGTCGCGGGCCTCCACACGCAGCACATCTACATCCTCCAGGTTGCGCTGGGTCCAGCGGTAGGCGACGCCGAGGTACTCGCAGTGGTGAACGTTCTGCACATCTGGGAGCGTGGTGTTGCATTCGGCCGTCAGGGGCGTGTCGCCCAGGAGGCCGTTGGGGCCGTAGCCGGGCTTCAGGTCATCGTCCCAGAGCCGGCCGTCCCACTGCTCCAGTTGTCCGGTGATGTCTTCGCCGTTGAGGCTGACCGTCAGGTTGGACAGTTCCTCCGCGAATTCGAGGGTGAAGCCGGTTTGTCCCTCCGGCAGCTGGCCGTCGCCGGGCAGGATGATGGGCCACGGCATGGTCTTGTCCGTCTCCTGCATCTGGGCGGCGTCGGTGTCGCAGCGCTGGATGGGTGCTCCGCCCGTGTTCTGTGTGCAGTTCTCGACCACGGCCTTGGCCCAGAAGCGGGCCAGTTCTTTGTGGTCCTTGTCGTAGGCGTGGACGGCGGCCGTGTACTGGCCGTCGGGAACCAGCGCCGTCTGCAGGTTGATGAAGAAACCGTCATCCGGGTTGGTGTCCGCCCGGTAGTTGATGATTTGCTGGCCACTGATCCAGGCCTTGGAGTCGAGATCGCACGTGGCGTCAGGGATGTCTGCCGTGTGGACTCCGAAACTGAACCCGAAGGTGGTGATCTGGTCGGCCTTTTCTCCAATGGCCTGGAATTGGGCGAAGATCGCGCCGCCGGCGCGGATGAAACCGTCAGCGCCTGGCTGAAGGTCCGGGTTCCGGAAAATGATCTGGATATCTCCACAATTGTATACCTGGGCTTGGGCCGCCGGAAGGGCTGCTGGCACCATCATCAGGGCCAAGCCAATTACTAGTAGTGCACGCATTCGCTCCACCGTGGCGGCCGACCCGGCGAACGAGCAAAAAGGATTGCCGTCCTTTTCGCCTTTGGTTTCCCGGGCCCAAACTCCCCCTCGGGGGAGCCAGGTGGAAAATCTGGGGGCAGGGAAAAAGGTAGAATCAGCGCCGGTTCAGCACCGTTCGTGCCGGCGCCGAGTGCCGTTTTACGACGCGAAGGTGCGAATCAGGTCGGTCCTTGTGACGATGCCCTGGATGGTTCCGCCCCCGTTGACGACTGGCAGGGCTCCGACATGGTGCTCGATCATCATCCGCGCCGCGTCGCGGGCCGTGGTCTGTGGCTCGGCGGTCACCACATGGGACCGCATGTAGTCCAGGACCTGGAGGTCGCGGATGCTGGCCTTCTGGACGCTGATGTCTGCCTCCTTGAAGGTGGCAAATGCGCCCGCGATTTCGTGTTCGGCGATGATTCCTTCCAGTTGTCCTCCGTTGACGACGGGCAGCCGGGCGATGTCGTTGTCGATCAGCAGGCGCCGGGCGTGCACGAGGCGCTCCGCGGAGGAGACGGCGTGCAGTTCCCGTTTCATGATGCTCTGCAGGTCCACTTCCGATTCGACGAGCTTGAGCAGGTCTGCCTTCGTGACCACGCCCTCCAGGCGTTCCCCGCGCACCACCGGCACCATGGTGACGCCTGGTTTTCCGACGTCGGCCAGCAGGTTGCGCAGATCCTCGTCCGGGTGCGCCACGATGAAATTCTTTTCCATCACGCTGGAGGCCCGCAGGGTTCCGGTCTGGATGTTCCTGTTGTGGGCCCGCCCCAGCTTGTCGGCGATCTTGCCGTCGGTCACAATGCCAACGAGTCGGTCGCCGTCCACGACGGGGATCTTCGTCACCTTGTGACGCTCCATCAGGTCGAGGACGTCCTTCAGGTTCCGGTCCTTGTCCACCGTAATCAAGTCGGTGGTCATCACGTCACGCACGATCATAGTCTTACCTCGCGCCCGCTCCAAGGGAACGGGTCGGCGTGGACGGCTTGCCAGGGAAGACCTGGCAGGGCTCTCGCTCGATCCCATTCATCTCTCGTACCGACCAGCGGCGGGGGAGAAGGACCGCAGAGACGCGTCCGTTCACGCAACCAAGGTGTATGGTCGGACCGTCTAATGACCCTTCCGCATGCAGCGTGCCGGCGGCCGGAACCGGTCCTGCCCCCGGGCCGTGGCGGCCCTGCGGCGTGCTTTCACCCATCTCCCATCAAGGCCTATGCCGCCCGTGCGGCGATCCACCCCCGCGTGGCTGAAAGCACCCCCCGCCCCAAGGCAGGTACCGAAGGCTCCCCGCGGCGAAGCCGCTCTCCCCCGGCGCGACGGCGGGTCAACACCTCTGCCAAGGGCACGGCGATCGAGTTGGCGGCGATCAAGCTCCTGGAGTCAGAGGGCTACAAGGTGCACCGCTGTGTCCGGACCGGCGTTAAGCGCGGCCCCAACTACTACAGCCAATCCAACGACGTGTTCGGCTGCATCGACCTGATCGGCAAGAAACGGGGCGAGCGCACCCGGTGGATCCAGGTGACCGCCCACTCCGGCATCGGGCAGAAGAAGGACGATCTGGCCCAGGTCCCGTGGGACCCCCTCTTCGACTGCGTTGAAATCTGGCGCTGGGTGGGTGGCCAGGCGCGCAAGCACAAGTCCACTGGAGAAATGCTGGAACGACAATACTTCCAAATCTACAGCTACGACGACGAGTTCCGCCTCGATCCGACCAATCGCCGCCACCTGGCAGACCGCCCCGACCAGCAAGTGGCGCTGGCAGGTGAAGCGTGAGCGAAACCCTGGAGGACCTGGAGGGAGTCGGCCCCGCCGTGGCCGCCGCCATTCGGGCCCGGTTCCCTTCTGACGCGGCCTTTTTCAAGGCCCTCAAGGACCAGGATCTGGAAGCACTCCTGGAGGTGGATGGGCTCTCCGAGCGGCGGGCGGTCCAGATGATCTTGCGGCAGGCCGGCGAGGCAGCGCCGGACGGTTTCTTTGGAACGCCCCGCGCGCGTCAACTCTACGAAGCCATCCTGGACGATCTGGGCCGCTTCGCCGCCACCCGGGGCGGCCGCACGCGGCTTCGCCTGCTGCACCCCACCACGGACCGCAAGCTGGCGGCCCGCCGCCGCCAGGATGTCCTAGAGGCCCGAAACCGGGTCGCCCAACTGGATCGGGAAGAGGTTCGTCGGCACCTGCGACGGCTCCACGCCCCTCGGGAACCCCGGCCCAGGCTCGCCGCCAACCGCCTGGTCGTGTGCGAATCGGCCGCAGCTGCGCGCAAGCTGCGCGAATCAGGACTGGATCGTTGGGTCACCGTCGGTGACCTGGACGATCTGGTGCAGGCCGCCGAGCACGAACTGTGTATCTTCCTCTATGACGGTGGCGTGGACCTCAACGGGCTGGACAACGTGGTCGAACTGCCCGAGTCGGCCGCGTTGGCTGCCATCCATCCTCCCCGCGTCCTTGCCTGGTTCGACGAAAACCGCGCCGCGCTTGAATCGGCGGCAGCGCTCGACCACCTGTTGGGACGACCGGGCAAGGCGGCGGAGGCGCTGGAGGCGCTGGACAAGGCAAAGGCCGCCTCCGTCACCATCGTGGACCTCCGGCGGCATGTGGAAGACACCCAGAAGGAATTGAACCTGGCCGCCAAACAGCGCATCAGCGGGCTGAGCCTGACCGGCGACGAGGTCCTGGCGACGCTCGAGCACCGGGTGCCGCCCGCCCTCCAGGCGGTGTACGACTGGATTCGTCAGGAGTCACGCACCCGTCTGCGGGCTGCCACCGGCCTCGATGTCCAGCCGTTCCTGCCCGGTTTCCCGGTTGCCATCGACGAGGAAGAGCTGGAGAGGTGGGAGAACCGACTTGGAGCCAACGCGGCCATGCAGGCCTACGAGGCCGAGGCGCGCGCCGCACGGGCGCTTGCCCCCCTGCAAGCAGGGCTCGAACGGGACATTCGTGACCTGCTGGCCTTCGATGCCACCTTCGCCCTGGGCTGCTTCGCCCTGCATCACAACTTGCAGGCCGCCGCCGAAGCGGACGGCTTCGACTTCGATGCCAGCGTTCACCTCAGCCTGTCTGGCAGCCCGGATATCCAGCCGGTGGCCTACAGGCTGGGTGGGGCGGAGCCCCGCCTGGCGGTCCTCACCGGCGCCAATTCGGGTGGCAAGAGCACCCTGCTTGAACATCTGGCCCAACTGGTCATCATGAACCAGATGGGGCTGCCCGTCGTGGGCCACGGAGTCCAGGTTCCCTGGGTGGAGGCGGTCCATTTCGTCACCGCCCGGCGGGGACTGGATGCGGGCGCTTTCGAGACGTTCCTGCGGGGCTTCCTCCCCATCGTAAGCAGCGGCAGCCGGAAGCTGATTCTTGCCGATGAGGTGGAATCGGTGACCGAACTGGAGGCGGCCGGTCGCATCCTCGGATTCTTCCTGGACCGTGCGGCGGCCACGGATTCCCTGGCAGTTGTTGTCACCCACATGGCGCCACAGGTCCTCCGCCACACGGCTGCGGCAGTGCGCGTGGATGGAATCGAAGCGACCGGACTCGACGACCAGCACCGGCTGGTGGTGGATCGCACACCGCGCCTGAACCACCTGGCCCGCAGCACCCCCGAACTCATTGTGCGGCGCCTGGCCAACACCGTGAAGGGTGCCGAGCGGGCGCTGTACGAATCCCTGCTGGAACGATTTCGGCAGCCGGAGGCCGATCCCGGCTGGCCTGCCCTGGAGGCGGCGGCTCCAGCCGGGCGTTAGAGAAGCAACGCGGCAACGCGTAAGTACGCCGCCCCGGTCGGCCGAGCCGTGCCCCGCCCCGCCGACACCGAGGCCCTGAAGCAACTGGCGCTTCTGGGAGCACTGAACCACGAAGTGGAAATCAGCAGCGGCGACTTTGCCAGGCTCATCGATTGCAGCCAGCAAACCAGCAGTCGCCGCCTCATCGAACTGGCCGACGAAGCCCTGATTCGGCGGGAACTGGGGGTGCGGCGCCAGCGCATCCGCATCACTGCCGATGGTGAGGCGGTCCTGCGCGCAGAGCACTTGCTGTACCAGCGGCTCTTCGAGGAGCGCGACCGGCTTCATATCGTGGGGCACGTGCGCACCGGCCTCGGCGAGGGCCAATACTATCTCAGCCGGCCGGGGTACAACAACCAGTTCGAGCGCCACCTGGGCTGGACCCCCTTCCCTGGAACCCTCAACCTGGAACTGGTCGGCCCGGAGGCCAACAAGATCCAGTTCCTCAAGCGCCATCCGGTCTATACCATCGAGCGCTTCGAAGCTGAGGGCAGGACCTTCGGGGGCGCCGCCTGCCTGCCGGCGTGCATCGGCGACCAGCACTGTGCCGTGGTTCTTCCGAACCGGACCCATTATACCAACATCCTGGAGCTGATTGCCCCGGTGCGCCTGCGCGATGCACTGCCGTGCTCCGACTCGGACCGCCTCGAGGTCACGGTGCTCATGGCGCCTCTGGGCGCCGCCCCGGAGTAGCCCATGGAGATCGAGGTGCTTCGGCTGGGCCACCGCCCCCAGCGTGACAAGCGGATCACAACCCATGTCTGCCTGACCGCCCGAGCCCTGGGGGCTAGGGCGGTGAGCATCGCCGAGCAGGATGCCAGCGTGGCGTCGTCCGTTCAAGACGTGGCTGACCGCTTCGGTGGTTCGTTCGTGATTCGCCACGACACGGGATGGAAGGGCGTGGTAAGAGATTGGCAGCGCCGCGGCGGCCAAGTCGTCCACCTGACGATGTATGGCCGTCCGTTGGGCGAGGCGGTGCCGGACATCCTGGCCCGCGGTCAGGACGTTCTGGTGGTGGTGGGGGCAGAGAAGGTCCCGGGTGACCTCTACCGCCTGGCTGACGAGAACGTGGCCGTGGGCAACCAGCCCCACTCGGAGGTCGCTGCCCTGGCGCTCCTCATGGATCGGCTGCGCGGCGGTGCCTGGGAGGCCGATCCCTTCGACGGCGCCCAGTTCGAGGTTGTACCGACGCCCCGCGGCAAGCAGGTGCTTGACCGGTCTCGCCCTGAGGATTCCCGATCCGGCGCCGGCGCGTCGGATCCTGCGCCAGCGGAGTGATTGTCGGCTGGAGGGTCGATGGCCCAAAGTCTCGTCAGCCTGTATCCCTTTAGGGCCGACTTCAAAAGCATTATCCCTGCGCGGCCAAGTCAAGGCTTGAGGCGTCCGTGGTTCGTGGAGCAGATTGGAAGCCCGAGCTGGGCGATGTCGAAATACAGGCATACACCTTTGACGAGGCGGGCGAGGCCGGC
>JBFIJP010000071.1:0-13321 GCA_041600695.1 Thermoplasmatota archaeon
CAGCTTCCACTCGCTGGGCAGGTGGCCACCGGTGCTGGTGGCGCGGTAGGTACGCTGTAGCGGAATGCCGGCGTCGCGCAAAGCTTCGATGCCCGCCGCGATGGCATACTGGAACGTGCAGTCGAGGGCCCCGGCCAAATCGGCGTCGACGCCCCAGTCAGCGATGTCGAAGCCGCCGCGGCGGCCGGCCAACTGGATGACCTGGGCGATGTCGCTGACCACCTGGAAGCTGGCAGAACCGTCTCCGCCCTTGACCAGGCGGACGATGTTTTTGCCCGCAAGCTTGAGTCTCTCTGGCTCGGGGACTTCCGTGATCATGTTGTCGCCGCGCAGGATGCGGTCCCAGTTGTCGGGCGCAAACAGGTCCTTGCGGGTGCCGGGCAGGCCGACGCTGATGCCGCTGACCACCACCGGGTCAGGACTGATGCCCAGCCGGTCCAGTTCAGCGCGAACGGCGGCTTGTACATCCAAGTGGCTGGCGGGAAGAGTGCCGTCGGGACGCGACGCCTCGGGAGCCGCGACAATCGAGGGCTGGGGCCGGCGTTCCAGGTCGATGAGGGCTCTGAGGTTGTCAGCGATGGCCGACAGCCGTTCCAGGCGCTCCTCGCGAGCTTCGGGCAAGGCGTGCACGGCGTGCGCAGACGCTTGCGGCGCCGCCGAATGGGCCGCCGGGGCTGACGCAGGGGCCGGGGTTGCCGGCGGGGCGGCGACTTCGCCGCCGAAGACCGCCCGGGGGTTCAGGAAGGCTTGCGTGTAGACAGCGGCGTCATCGAGCGGCGCCAGGCGAGGCTGGAAGCCTGCGGCGCCGAGGAACGCAAACAATTCGTTGATTTGCTGAATTTCACCCTTCTTCGGATGGGCACTGCACAGCGCCGCGACTTCGGCGTCCTTGAGGATATCGAGAACGAAGCCAGTCAGCGCACGCTTGGGCCCCACCTCAATGAAAGTGGTGACGCCCTCGGCGTGCATGCGCTGGACGGTGTCGATCCATTCCACCGGGCTGGCCACTTGGACGGCCAAATTGTCGCGAATGGCGTCGGGCTCGGCCGGATAGTCCACCGCGCCGACGTTGCTGATGACTTGGACCTGGGGCGGGCGCACATCCAGTCGCTCCAGCACGCGGCGCAGCGGCTTGCTCGCCGGGGCAACGATCTGGGAGTGGAAAGCGGCACTGACGGGCAGTTCCTGCACGTCCAGGCCCTTGGATCGAAGTTGCCCGATGGCGTTGGCAAGGCCAGGCGTGTCGCCGGCGATGACGGTCTGGCTGGGGCAGTTCTTGTTGGCCGGAAGGACATATCCCTCCACGCCAGCCAGACCCGCCTCAACGGTCGGCCAGTCGGCGGCCACACTCGCCATCCCACCAAGGTCAAGGACATCGACATGGGCCATTTCGCGGCCGCGGGCGGCCACCGCGTGCAGGGCATCCGGGAAGCTGAGCACACCGGCGGCAACCAGCGCGCCGTATTCGCCCAGGCTGTGGCCCGCGACCACGTCGGGCTGGATGGCCCACTGCTGGAGCAGCCGCAGGATGGCAACATCCATGGCAAGCACTGCCGGCTGGGTGAATTCGGTGAGCTTGAGTTTCTCCGCCGCCGCCTGCTGAGCATCGGGGCCGCCTGTCGGCCAGAGGACATCGGTCAGCTTGCAGCCGAGTTCCGAGGCCAGGACCGCATCCGCCTCGTCAAACGTTCGCCGCACAACCTCGTACTTGGCAGCCAGTTCGCGGCCCATGCCAACGTACTGGGTGCCCTGGCCGGGGAACAGGAAAGCCACGCGACCGGTAGGCGCCCCGCGGCCCAGGAAGACGCCCTGGTTGAAGGCGAGCTTGGCCGCGGCCGGGTTGGTGGCTGCCTTGCGTGCCAGGTCGAGCTTCCGGGGGATTTCGGCGGGATCGCAGGCAAGCCCCACGCGCTCATGGGCCACCAGGCCGGCGGCGCTGGGCGGGTGGAACAGGTCGCGGATGCGGGGGCCTTCGCCCGTCTCGGCAAAACGCGGAGGCTCCAGGCGTGCCGCCTGGCTGGCCTGGCTGCCAGCCAGCACCAGGGGCTCAGCCTCAAGCCGGGCGGCGCCAGCCGACATCGCAGCCTGGAAGCGCGTCGGGTCGAAGCCAGTCGGTGCCGGCGGTGCAGCCACCGGGACAGCTTGGGCGGCTTGGGCGGCCTTGCGCAGCCTCCCCGGTACGAACTCCTCGAGCACGACATGGAAATTGGTGCCGCCGAAGCCAAAGCTGCTGACGGCCGCCCGCCGGGGGTGCCCCGAGGGCTCTGGCCAGTCGGCCAGTTCGGTTTGGACCCGGAAGGGTGCCTTGGCCCAGTCGATGCGCGGATTGAGCTTGCGCACGTTGATGCTTGGCGGCAGGCGCTTGTAGTGGAGGGCCAGAACTGCCTTGAGAACGCCCGCGGCGCCGGCGGCCGACTTGAGGTGGCCGATGTTGCTCTTCACCGAACCCACGGCGATGGAGCCCGGCTGGACGCCGGCGGCGCCAAGCTTTCCGAATGCGTCAATGAGACTCTGCAATTCCGTCGGGTCGCCGACCGGCGTGCTGGTGCCGTGCGCCTCGACCAGGCCGACGGTGGTCGGGTCGATCTCGGCGTCCTCGTAGGCCCGCACGACTGACTTCACCTGGCCGGCGGGGTTGGGCGCCGTGATGCCCTTGCCCTTGCCGTCGCTGGAACCACCGACGCCGCGAATGACGCCGTAGACCTTGTCGCCGTCGCGCTCGGCGTCCGACAGGCGCTTGAGGAGCAGGATGGCGCAGCCTTCGCCCTGAACAAAACCGTCTGCGTCGGCGTCGAAGGGACGGCTGCCGGTGGCCGAGAGCGCGCCGATCTTGCTGAATTCCACGTAAGGCGTCACGTCCAGGCTGCGGTCAGTGCCGCCCCAGACCACCATGTCGCTCTCGCCGCGTCGCAGGCTTTCGGCCGCGCTGTCGAGCGCCGCCAGGGCGCTTGCGCAGGCCGCATCGGTGGTGAAGTTCTTGCCCGTCAGGTCAAACACGTTGGCGATTCGGCCCGCCATCACGTTGGACAGGTTGCCCGGCATCGAATCCTCGGTGACCGGGAGCGTGTCCGACTTGTAGACCGCCTCCGCCCGGGCGAGAATCGCCTGCTGCTGATCCTCCGCCAGCGCCCCGAAGTCCGGGTCCGCGCGCAGGGCCGCCTCGGCCGCGGGCCAGTACAGACGCTTGGTGATGAGCTTCATGGCTTCGCCGCCCATGGCGTTGCCCAGGATGACGCTGCACCGCTCACGGTCAAAGTCCCGAAGCGCGCCCGCCGCATCGGCCTTGAGCCCCGTCTGGTAACCTGCGTCCAGCAGCGCCTCCCGCGTCGCTGTCAGGACCCACCTCTGGCTAGGGTCGATGTGCTCGACCACCGACGGCGGCAGCCGGAACGGCATCCCGTTGAACCCTTCATCCGTCACGAAGGCGCCGATTTTGGCGTACGTCTTGTCGGGGGCCGCCCGGTCCTCGTTCCAGTAGAGCGCCGGGTCCCAGCGGTCGGCAGGGACTTCGCGGATGCTGTTGCGGCCGGCTTGAAGGTTGTTCCAGAAGGACGGCACATCGGGCGCGTCGGGAAGGACGCAACCGAGGCCGACGACGGCGACGGGCTCACGGGAGACGGTTTCGGGGGACATGGGCGCCACCGGGATGGTGCCATCGGCATTGTTCAAATAGATAAGCAATCCGGCCGGTTGGCGCTCCAAACATCGACGAAGAGGGCGGCGGCAAACGGTAATCGCCGAACGCCGGGGCCGAACTGGTTCGTAAGCAAGAGACATGTTCGACGAAGAAGCTGGACGAAGCCCTGCGCCGGAGCGTCGGGTGCGTGCCCTAAAGGTGCGTCCGATTGCCATGGCCCGCCGGTGCTGGCCGACCGGCTACAGGTCGATTGCAGCTAGGTGGCGTCCCGCGGTGGCACACCGTTTGACCAGCAAGTGCCAAGTCGGCGGCATTCTCTGCTCTCTCGCGTTCTACGATGGCACTTCCCATGCCACAGGAGCCACCACATCGTGGAGGCGACCCTCGTTCCAGACGGGAAACGCGACGGGCGAGCCCGCATAGGCCCACGTTTCGCCAAGCAAGCGCGTGCCGGGAGCAAATTCCGCATAGGACGCAATAAGCCCCGAGGATAGCTTGCGGGCCTCTGGCCCGGGTTCCCCGGGCAGCAATCGCCAATCCATCCAAACTGGCCCTTTGCCAAGAAGGATGGGAAGACCCTCGATGGAGCCCACGTCGAGGCCATAGAGAATCCCTTCGCGTTGTTCGATGCGGTTTCGATCCAATTCGCGCACCGTGGTTTCCCCTCCGGCCCATTCAACGGCATAGGATGCGATACCGGCCTCGGTCGCCAGGTCGAAAACCCATTGCAGCACCCATTCGCGGGTCGGCTCTAGAACCGGCAGAAGCGCATCTCGATATCGTGCTCCTTCACCCCAGGCCAGACCAACAACACTGCAGGCCTCAGCGCAAGCGCTCTCGTATTCCTTCGTCGATTGAAGGTGCCGATAGGCTTCGTGCAAAGTCAGCGATTTGTTGAACGCCAAATCCACCATTTGACGAGGGTCTGCCAGCTTGGCCAGGGCGGGGTTGGGTTCGACGTTCCTGGGATCGGCCCCCTCAAGCGCCATTTGGTCGCCACTACCATCACGGCATTCAATTCGCGTTGCCTCGAAAAGCGTCGTTTCACCCCGCACGATGGAAATTGTGGCTGGGAACGCACACGACCGGTCAAGAGAGACGTGCATGTCGTCCCACCTCCGCCACGTCAGGAGATCGGAGGATTGCAGGCTGAGAACGACGGTTTCGTTAACGACGCTCGCGCGCCACGCCAATTCCGCGACCTCACGCGGCACGGCACCCATGAAGGTGGGGGCTCCGATTCTCGCGGACGGTTGCTCGCGGATGGTCCGGTTCGCCCATAGGAGACTCCCGGTCAAATCAGGAATTCCGGGCACCCAGGTCAGTCCTGTGACGATGCTCGAGCGGCCGCTTCCATCGCCCACCCGTGTAAGGCTTTCGATAGCGAGCAATCCGCCGTGAGGCGAAGCGTATTCGTTTCCCAATTCATAGGTTTCTCCGGCTCGTTTGAGTTCGTACCGAAAGGCGATGGCTGGCGATGGATTTCCGTGGGGATCAACAACCTTCGTCGCTTCCGTTCTTATGGTAAGGGTCGCGTTTCCCGTGATTGGAAACAGGCCTTTCCCTTCTGAATCTTCGTTTAGCCAACTCATTGCGTGGTAAAGGCCAGTGGGTGTTCCCGAAAACCGAAATGCTGCCTCAGATCCCACCAACAAGGGTGGCATCACGATGTTGAGCGTTGCTGGCTTCTCCGCTTGAAGCGTGGCTGGCTGGGTACCAAGGCATCCCGCGAGACCAAGGGCTGCCAACATCAAGACTGCTCCTAGCGCGCGGGCGTACGCTGATGCACCGCCCTTACGCGGGCGGAGCGCGTCGTGGTTGTCCCTCGCCGGGACACGACGGCTCAATACCGGAAGTTCGCCCCCGAAATGCACGCCCCCTCCGTACGTGGTAGTGTGCTGGCGTCGGAATCTGTAGACCCGGCCCACTCGGGATGGGTGGGGTCCAATGCGCTGGCGGTCGCCGTGACTGTCATGCTGGCAGAGTAGTCTCCGCGTACGATCCGACCGGGGAATTCATCAGCATCCCAAGAATAAGAGGTGGAGGCCGGCGCGCCCCAGCCATCCGTTAAGTCGGTTTGGGAAATGGGGCCGTAGGAATCGTCATTAGGACCGGCAGAGGCCCTTGCCGCCGCCGTCCAAGTGGCGTCGCTGAGTGCCGTTGCATCCCACCGCGCGTACGCATCGGTGTCAAGGAACGTGTAGATCTTGGTTTCGTAGTGGCCGTTGCCATCCGGGTCAACGGTGCGATATTCGGAGTAGCATTCGCTGCCCCCCTCGGTGAGGGCATCAACGCGGTAGCCGCAAAGGCTCGTGTTGCCGGCATTACTCTGAGATTGAGGGCCTATGCTTTTGCAAATCTCCGACGCTTGGCCGCCAACGGTGGGGGTGAATGCGATCAGCCACATAGCCATCAATATTGCGCAACGGTTATACATTTTCTTGCCTGCCGCCGCCAGGAGATGTTTCCCTGACGAGTGCTCATGGCAACGCCGAGTGGCGTGATAACCCCCCCCCCCCCCCCCAACGTAGCGATTGTATCTAGGTCCAGTCTCGGGCCAGCGCCTACAGCGGCGTCAATCCGTGCTTCCGCTTGGGCACGTTTTCGCGTTTGTTGATCAGGGGCCAGAGGGCCGCGATGAGGCGGGGCCGGGTCTCGGTGGGTTCGATCACGTCATCGATCCAGCCGCGCTCGGCGGCCACGAAGGGGTGGGCGAAGGCTTCCTGGTAGTCCGCCTCGAACTGTTTCTTCAGGTCGAGTGCCGCGCCCGGATCAGCGGCGGCCAGGCGGCTTAGTTCCCGCTTGTGCAGGATCTCCACGGCACCGGAAGCACCCATGACGGCGATCTCGGCGGCGGGCCACGCCAGGTTGACGTCGCTTCCGACGTGCTTGCTGGACATGACGATGTAAGCGCCGCCGTACGCCTTGCGGGTGGTGACGGCCAATTTGGGCACCGTCGCCTCGCAGTAAGCGTAGAGCAGTTTCGCACCGTTGCGGATAATGCCGCCGTGTTCCTGGCCCAGGCCGGGAAGGAAGCCGGGCACGTCAATGAATGACACGATGGGGATGTTGAACGAATCGCAGAAGCGGATGAACTTGGCACCCTTGATGCTGGCCTCGATGTCCAAGGCACCGGCGAGCACGGCCGGCTGGTTGGCCACCACGCCCACGGGGTGCCCGTCCAGGCGGGCGAAGCCGACGACAAGGTTCTGGGCCCAGCGGGGCTGGATTTCAAAGAACGTGTCCAGGTCCATGACACGCTCGATGACCCGCCGCATGTCGTACGGCTTGTTGGGCTCGGCGGGCACCAGCGTTTCCAGCGCGTGATCCATGCGGAAGCGGTCGTCCGTCGGGGGAAGAATGGGAAGATCGCCCAGGTTGTTGCTCGGGATGTAGGTCAGGAGCTTGCGGATGAGTTGGATGGTTTCGTCCTCGTCGAGGCCGCTGAAGCTGGCAACACCCGACTTGACCGTGTGGATGCTGGCGCCGCCCAGTTCCTCCTGGCTGGCCTCCTCGCCCGTCACGGTCTTGACCACGTCGGGCCCAGTGACGAACATGTGGCTGGTGTCGTCGGTCATGATGATGAAGTCCGTCAGTGCCGGACTGTACACCGCGCCGCCGGCGGACGGGCCCACGATGACCGAAATCTGGGGAACCACGCCGCTGGCCGCGACGTTCCGGAAGAAGATGTCGCCGTAGCCAGCCAGGGCCGCAACGCCTTCCTGGATGCGGGCGCCGCCCGAGTCGTTGAACCCGATCACGGGGGCACCGTTCTTGACGGCCAAGTCCAGCACCTTGCAGATTTTCTTGGCTGTCTGCTCCCCAAGGCTGCCCCCGAGGACCGTGAAATCCTGGCTGTACACGTACACCAGGCGCCCCTCCACGTAGCCGTAGCCCGTCACGACGCCGTCACCATCGAACTTGTTCTCGCCGAGGCCGAAGTTGTTGGACTGCGTCCGGACGTACGGGTCAAGTTCGACGAACGTCCCGGCATCCATGAGGAGGTCCACCCGTTCCCGCGCGGTGTACTTGCCCTTGGCGTGCTGCGCCTCGATGCGCGCCGCGCCGCCGCCCTGCTGGGCCTTGGCCCGCCTCTCGCGCAGCCGCGTGATGGGGTCCGGTGCGGCGGTTCCGTTGCTGGGCTGCCCCTTGGCAGGGGGGGTCGTGCGGGCACCCTGGCTGGCGGCAGAAGCAGGGGTGGATCGGGTCACAGGTGTGCCCACCGCAACCCGTACTTATCCCTTTGCGGTGAACATGTTAACGTTCAGGTCGAGTTTGGCTGACGGCGCATGCCTCCATCCCTGGCAGCCCCGCAACCGGACGCCGCCGTGGCCTGGCAAAAGCTGGACGCGCCGAAGCGCCACGCACGCACCCAGAGCCCCGCTGGCCCGCGGACACGCACGCGGCGGGACCGATTTCAGCTACTCCATGGCCGCCCTGCCCGGAGCCGCAAAGCCGCCACCCCAGCTTGTCGCATTGACGAACACCCACGAGTCGAAGTTCACACTCACATCATCCGGCTGGTACGCCAACACAAGCGGCCCCCACGACCAGGCCTCGGCCCAAACCACCATCCGATACAGGTTCTGAGCGATCGACCTGTTCGTTCCAGCCAGCCAATTGCCCTGCGCAGAAAGACAAAACAGGGGATTGGCCAAACCCGTCCCATCCAGAGGGCTCTCGTGACGGATTTCCACCACCATGCCCGTCAAATTGTCGGGCGGCCCAGAACGCAATTCCCTTCGCAGGGCCGCCTCGCCGTAAAGCAGGCCAGCATTCGCCGGGAACCAGAATTCGTGTGTCGTCGTATTGGATGCCCCGAAGGTAACATTGTCCGGTGCAGGCGGCACATCTCCTACAGCCTTCGTTGGGCACGCATCGGCTTCCGCAAACTCATCCTGGAAATCATCTCCCGGACCCACGCAACCCGGCACGAGCAGCACCAGTACCGCGATTGCAATCCTCATCTCCATACCATGAGTGCGTAACCCATCTTAACGATTTGTGGCGGGAAAATCAAAAGTTGCCTGAGAAACCAAATCGGACCAGGGACCTATCTGAATTGACGACAGACCGAATCCATCAGGCCGTAGAAATAGTGCCCGTTGGAAGTTCTAAATGGCTTGATCGAAACGAGCCATGCAGCATCCCAAAAAAGGCCAAGAAGTTATCGGGCCCAAGCAGCAGGCGGCCCAGGTTTGCCTTTGATGGGAACCTAACCAAGGCACAGCCCGGGCCACCCGACCACGGCGCGACGACCAACTGCAACACGACGGGAAGACGCCGCGCCAAGCGATGGCCCCGACCCCTAACAAAAGACGAGCGCGGAGGCCACCAAAGGTGCTAGGCCAGCCCGCCCCAAACCGCCCCCCGCGGGTGTGCAGTGACGGACACCCAACGGGAGGCGGGGGCGGGTCATGCCCACAGCCGTGTCCAAGGGACGCTGGCGAGCGCCCCCGGGCACGAAGCAATAGGCGGGCCCGCTATTCAATCGCCGTGAACTTAGGGTCGGATGGACCGCCGACCCAGGTCGTCGTGTAGACATGCGCCTTCGAATTGATATGAACACTCACATCGTCGGGCCAATAAGACAAGCTGAGGGGACCCTTGGGCCATTGCTCTGCACTAGCGTTCATTCGATGGATGTTGTCCTCCTTCGGACCACTTGATGTGCCCACCCACTTGTCGTCCGCATAAAGATCGAAGGCCGGGTCGGCGAGCCCCGTCTCATCCAGCGCGCCTTCGTGCCGAATCTCTACCGTTACCTCGGTGAGATTCTCGGGGGGGCCCACGCGCAATTCCACGAAGATAACCGCTAGTGCAACAACAAGAAGCCCTGCGCTCGCGGGGAGCCACAATTCTTTCATCGTCGTGGTGGGCGTCCCGTATGCCTGCGACGAATTGGCATCCTCTACCGGGCCGGCCGCGTAGCTGCCACCATCGGGCCCGGGGACTTCGTTTCCGGAGGCGCCGTCCGCATCCTCGGCGGGCGTCGCGCACCCGGCCAAGACAAACATCACCACCGCGAGTATTGACCTCATGACCTCTTCTTCGCAGCACCCTCATTCTTAATGATGTGCGCCGGGAAAATCAAAAGTTTCCTGAGAAACCAAAACGGATCAGGACGGGAAAAGGGGGAAAAAATGCGTTCGGTGAAACTATGAATTGATAGCGGTGGATGACCAGTCGGGTTCGCCCTCGAAAACCGTCGCATAAAGATGGTATTCGACGCTCATCTGCGCCCCGGCGCCCGCCGCGGGCCCATCCGCGGAGATTCGGGCGACCAAGCCGCCCATCAACCACGCATCGCCGGGAACCTCCGCCCGCAGGACGCCGCCCTGGTCAACGAGTGCGATTCCCAGAGGGTCCGCGCCGGAACCGCCCTCACCCTGGAACAATTCAATCACGATACCACCCGCCAGGTCCGTGGGCGCGGACCAAGTGGCCTCCACGAGAACGCCCCCCAGCAAATCGGGCCGCGCCGGAACGAGGGTCTCGAAGGCGCGCACGGTCGTTGACTCCGTCGGGCCGGCAGTCAGGAACATGTACGGCACGGCGCCGTCAGCATTGTCGGCGTGGTACACCGTGACATTTCCGCGGTCGGCGGATGCGGAAGAACGGGTCTCTCCTGAGCCAGCCGCGTCGGCTTCGGTAGATTCAGACGAATCGGCGAGGCATCCGGACAAGGCAGCCACGGCAAAGGCGGCCACCAGGAATCGGAGGTCCATGCCTTGAACACGCTTCGAACTGGAATTTAAGATGCGGGGGGCCGGCGTCGAAATTACGCTGCAGCCCCACCCTACGAGGGTCCTGGCACGTCATCGACACGAGTGGCGCCGCGGTAGGCTGCCGATCACGGGGCCACGATTGACTGCGCAACGGCGGTGAAACCGGGGGGCATCGCCGTCGCAACGAAAGTCGTCGTGTAGACGGTGAACGACCCCCACTGGATCGAGACAGGCTCGCCGCGGGCGATAGCGGAAATAGACAGCGCGCCACTCAGCCAATCTTGGGCTGACAACTCCACACGGATGATGCCCTGCTCGTCGGACGACCGTCCCTCGCCTAGTATATGGGATTCGTCGTTCGTCACAAGGACGCGCAGGCCGTCCAGAGAGGTCCCGCGCGTCGGGCCCTGCCAGGTGACCTCAACCAAGACAGCCTCAAGGTGGGCCGGCCGCGCCGGGCGAACCTCAACGCCAGGAGAACTAAGCAATCCCGCACTGGCCACCCCCAGACTGGGCCCGACGAAGTCTTGCTCGTGGGCGGTCGTAACGATCCCTGCCTCGGCATCATCTGAACCGCTCGCTGTGGGCCCGGCCAGCACAGCCGTCAACAGGGTTGCAACCACGAAGGGATGGAGACGCATGCACTGGGAAGGCCGCCCGTCCAAAAAAAAGGTCCCCCGGGGCTACAATGAGGGGAAACCAACTGGTTTCACCCGGCCTGGAAGCCGGCCGCGCCAACGGCCTGAACGACCAACGTCCCACACGTCATGCGCCGGGGGCTCAGGGGAACGCCGAGCAGTGCAATGACGTCATCGTCGGTGACGGCGCGGGCATCTTCCACGCTGGCGCCTTGCAATCGTTCCAGCAGGCGAAGCAGAGGCAAAACGCCCAGAATTTGTTGGTTGGAAGGGTCGACCGGCATTTCATTCCAATGCCGTCGGCGTGGTTTGTCACGCGGCCCATGCGCGTTGCACAAGTGAAGCGCCGGGGGCCGAGGGCGGCCTAGTTGCTCGACGCGGTAGTCGTCGCTTGGCCGATGCTCGAAGCAGCAAAAGCCACTACTGGTTCACCCCGACCCCGTGAGAGGCGATTTGGACGCGGGTACAGTAACGCTCTGGATGGCCCCAGAGCGACCTTCCACTAGGACAAAATAATCATATGCTGCTGTGATACCACCTTCACTGGCCGGGTGTGGGTCGGCCAGGACCACGTTCAGGTCGTAGCCATGTGGATCCAGCGTTGATGAGTCTGCCGTCCAAACGGCGCCGCGCATCCGGTGTGAATAGCCCACCATGTTGGTGGCGACGTCCAAGCCGAGAAGCTCTTGGCCCCACGCGGCCGCCGCCTCGTAGCTTGCCTGGCGATGCGCAATCTTGCTCGGTGTGAATGAGGACACTGGACACGTGGACGCATCCCGCAGGGTATACGTGGTTTCACTGTGGTCCGTCGGAAGGGCCGATGCATTTCGCGTGATTCGCTCGATTTCGATACGTTGACACGGCCCGGAGCCGTCAGCTAGGTGGATGATACGGGTCGCCGCCTGCGAGTCGCCGCCGAGGATGGGTCCGCCCGTGGCCCGCCCGGCGGAGGAATAAACGGACGTGATGGGCACTGCCTGGGGATGGCTCTTGAGGAATGATGCGATGGTCGCGTTTCGATTGGCCGCTTCTCGTATCGCCTCTCGGGTTGGGAAGGGCAGGCCGTCCGGTGCTGGCGTTTGGTACAAGGGCTCCTGGAATTCGAGGAAACGGAGGCCAGAGGAAGGCTCGAATCGGGCTTCTTCTGGTGGCACCCACGGCACTTGGCCGCGCGTCATGTGGGTCTGCGTGTACATGACGTCGGTCGCCGTCGTAAGGAATAGGCCCCAACGCAATGAGCTACTGAATTCCACCGGGAATGGCTGGTCGGGGCAGATTTTCGCCTGGCCGGTTGCAAGAGTGAAGGGTAACGCCTGCAATGGGTCCGGTCCGTCGTAATCGATGATCCAGCACGAGCCTTCGCGTTGCGCATGGACTTCAATGGCAACACTTTGGTTCCCGCTTTTGGCGGGGAGTGCATAGTCATGCACGAGGTTTGACTGGGACCAGAACGGCGCGGTTCCCAGCGCACCAGGCCAACCCCAGCCGCCAAAGAACGCCGCCGTCCGCTCGTCGTGGCATGTGCCGCGACCGTCTTGTGGGTGGGTCGGCCAACCGCACCCTGCCATCTGTTGAACGATGCGGCCACGTTGATCGATCGCCTCTTCAAACTCGTAGGCCGGCCACTGGGGGCCCGGCGCTTGGTACGAATACCGGATGATTGTCGTTGGCTGCGTCTTCATCCACGGATCGGCTCGTGGGGCGACCGACGTGATGCTGATCGTCAGGGTGGAGCCATCCGAACCGGAGTAGACGGCTGCGTCGCCGAGCCGCGGTTCGCCAACATGAATCACAACTGTGCTAGACATCCCTACGCATCCGGCGCTCAGGCATCCGGCCAGGAGCAACATGATGACCGAGCCCGAAGGGAGGAAAGGTGGAGAGTTCATGCCGTTTTCCTCAGAACGGGTTGCACTTCTGCCAGGTTATGGGCGGCGCCGACGCGCCGGTGATTAGCGAATAGGTTTCCGCCCGCAGTGTGGGACTGCAATTGCCCGGGTAGAGCAGGGTGCCGCCGTAGGTTCCAGATACGCAGGACGAACCGCTGGCAAAGATGCATGTGCCATGGAAGTTCGTGTTCAAGTACATCGTGCCGCGACCAACATCGCCCACGGGCAGGAGATCTGCGTAGTGGAGCGCCGACTTGTTGTATTCGCAAGTCTTGGTTTGACCGTGGCAGCTTTCTGGCCCCACGAACGTGTGGTGGAGCGCCGCAGATGCGACGGGGGCGATCATCAGCGTGGCCAGGGCCATCAATGTCAAGAGTCCTTTGTTCATCTTGTTCACTTCCGCCCCAGTTGCGGGGCGAACCCTGTATC
>JBFIJP010000072.1:0-13317 GCA_041600695.1 Thermoplasmatota archaeon
CCGACGACGTGCACAATCTTCTGGGACATGGAGGTACTCCAGGGCCTCCCCGCGGGGCTGCCTGGGTGCCGCCGACTTGGGCTTCATTCTTGAACGTTGGCGGACGCGGACTGTTATCGCAAGAGGAATATGCACAGATGCACAGACTGCTGCATGCCCAGCCGAACCATCAGCCTCGAAGAGTCGGCGTACCAGGCGCTGGCCGCTGCAAAGCAGCCAGGGGAGAGTTTCAGTCGCGTCGTGCTGCGCCTGCTGGAGGCGGACCGGCCAAAGCTGGCCAGCCTGGCGGGCCTGCTGGGTCCCGAAGCCGCGTCCGTGCGGGCGACCGTCAGCCGCCTGCGCCGCGAGGACCAGTCCAGCCAGCGGGGGCTTTGATGGCCACTGCCATCGACACGGGGTTCATGCTGGACCTGCTGGCCGGGGACGCGGCTGCGGTGGCCAAGGCGAAACAACTGGACCGGCGGGCGCTGGGCACCCGGCGCCGGGACGGCATCGTGCTACCCGCGCCTGTGCTGTACGAGGTGACCGCCGGAATCCTGTTCGCCCGCGGCGAGGAGGCGGCCGAGGCGTTTCAAGCGGTGGCGGCGGATCTTCGCCTCGTGGGGTTGGAGGCACCGGCCCTCGTTCGCGCGGCCCACTTGCGCGCCGAACTCCTGCGGCGGGGGCGGCCCAAGGCCCACACCGACGTGATGGTGGCTGGCCTCGCCGCCCATGGCGGCCATGTTCTCCTGACTCGGGATCCTGACTGGCATGAGTTGGGTAACGACCTGGGTCTCCGCGTTGAGGACTACTAGGGGGACGAGCGAGGCCCGTAGGCGGATTGTTCAAGCTCGCTCAAGCCTGGCCTCCGCGCACCTTAAGTAGGAAACCCGGCGCGTATCGAGTGGTGAAGCTCGTGCGATCAACCATTCTGATGGTCCTGCTCCTGGTATCCGGCGCTGCCGCAGCCCAGACGGGGCCCGATCCGGCCTACACGGACGGACTCAGCTACGCGTCCGACTACCTGGCAGCCCAGGCAGACAACGCGACGACGGACCCGGGTGCCTACGCTACCCAGAAGGCAACGGCCGACAATGCCACGATTGAGGTCGCGCACGCGGCCTACATGGCGTGCTGGATCGCCGACGACGCAGGTGTTCCGGACGCCACGGGGGTGTGCGCCAATTATTACGCCGCGCCGGAGGATGTGCAGTCGCTCAACGAGGACGAGGAAGACGAGGCCCAGGAGGCGGTGGACAACGTGACCGCCGACCTGAATGCCACGAGCGCAGAGATCCTGGATGCGGTCAACGACACGGTGGCTGATCCCACCACGGCCCCCACACAGGTACAGCGGATCGCAGATGCACTGGCCGGCTTCGTGCAGCGCACCGCGGCCACCCTGGTGGCGCTCATCGCGGGCCTGGCGGGCGGCATCGTCGACGGATTGCTGGGCGCCGCCGGACTGGCGGGCCTGGGAGTCACCACCGCGGGGCAGGGCCTGGCGGACCTTGGTGGCCTGCTTGGCGATGGCGCCCTGGCTGTCGGTGATGGCATCGGAGCCGGCGCGGTGGCGTCGTGGGATGGCATGACTGTCGTCGGCGACGCGGTGGCTGCCGGTACTCGTGTTGCGGGAGATGCTCTCGCCACCGGCGCCGAGGCTACCCTCGATGGTGTTGTGGCTGCTGCCGAGGGCGTGGGGGAGGTCATCTCCAGCGCAGCCAGCAGTTTGGCGGACGCGGTGCAGAACCTGTTCGGTGGCGGCCGGGAGCCGTCTGGTGTCACGGATACGGCCGATGGTGCCGTGGATGGCGTGACGGATGGACTCGACGCGGACGGGCTGCTCAGGCCTGTGCGGGACTTGGTCGACGCCTGAAGGTCCATTGTTTGAATTTTACCACCTCAAACCTTATCTTTTAAGCGTGTGATAAACCGTAGAACATGGTCTGCAACGCTATTATCGTGCTTGCCCGATCTGGCCCAGGCGCCAGCCCCACACCAACAGGAGTGGATGCCCGACCCAAGGCCCGCCACCGTGAAACCAAGACAGGTCCGGATTGGACAACGCGGCTACAAGGTTTATCTAGGCATGTGGAGGTGAAAGGCCGTGTTCGGTAAAGGCAGTAACAGGCAACGCTTCGCCTCACGGCTCGCCGTCGCCGCCCTGGCTGCAACGGTCGCGCTCCTGCTCCTCGCCCCAAGCCAGGCATCCCAGGTGCCCGGCGACGGCGACCTGCCCCACGCCCCCGATGCGCCAGCGGTCCCCCATGTGCCGGAGCTTCCGGGAGCACTCCCACTCGGTTCCGACGTGGACCCTGGGGAAACAGCCGGGGAGCGGATCAACGGCGGAAGCGGTGATGAGGAAGAACCCCAACCCATCCTGCCGCCAAGGGCAAAGGCCGTCGCCGACGAAGCAACCCAAGCCGTCGCCGAACTTGATCTCCAGGCCATCATCGATGACCTCCTGGTCGACCTCCCTCAGCCCGACGTTAACGATGTCCCCCTGCCCGATGTGGGCGACCCGGCCATGCTGATTGGCTCCGGCCAACAGCAGCAACCGTCCACGGCCGCCAGCACGCAAACCGCATCGCGCGCGATCGTCGACCGTGCAACCCCCGCCACAATCATCGCCAGCGCGGCCCTCGCCACCGGCATCCTGCTGGCGTGGGCAACCAAGACCGGCACCCTGGGAGCCGCTTCGGTCGTCGCCGGCTCCAATCTGGCGCAGGCCGAGGCCGGCCGCCGTGTCATACCCTCGCCGCTCTTCACGAGGTTCCAACGGGAGACCGTCTTGAACCACCCCAAGCGGGGCGAACTCTACCAGCTCATTGCAGACAAGCCGGGAATCTGCCTGCAGAGCCTCTGCGACGACACCGAGTTGTCGCGCACGGCGGTGACCCACCACCTGCGCCTGCTGGAGAAGCAACACCTCATCGTTTCCAAGCGCAACGGCCGCAGTCGCCACTACTACCAGAACGGCGGCCGCTACGGTACCGAAATGAAGCAGGCCTACGCCGTCCTGCAAAACGAACGCAGCCAGGCCATCGCGGAATTCATTCACGGCCACCCCGGAGCGATCCAGAAATCCATCTGCAACCGCTTGGGCATTGACGCCAGTGTTGCCCACTGGCACGCCAAGCGCCTGGAGGAAGCCAACCTGATCCGGACGGTTCGTCAGGGACGCACGGTGGCCTACTTCCCGTCCGCGCCCCTGGATCAGATTCGCCAGAGTGCAACCTGATCCGGTCCGCTATTCCTCTTCGTCCCGCCACTGGCGCAGTTCCTCCTCCAGTGCGGCCTCATGGTACCGCTCCGGCGGGTGGCGCTGTCCTGGCAGGGCCCGATCCACGCCTGCAAGGATACCCGCGACCGTTGCTGCGGCACGACCCTGAATGGCCAGAAAGGTCTCCACGAGACGGGCAATGCGGGCGGCTGCCATGCGACTGGAGGGGCCAAGAGAGCGCTCGTCGCGGATTCGCACAACGAGTCCGTAGAGGCCCTGCAAGGCGTAGATGACGATGCCCAACCACACCCCCACCACCAGGTAGGCCGTGCGCTGGCTGGCCAATTCGAGGACTGCCTGACCGCCGCCGGCCTCGAAGCGGACCAGCGCGTGGGTGACGATGGCGTGGCTGGCCGAGACGAGTACGGCCATCCAGGGAAGCACATCCCGCCCGCCCAGCAGGAAGTGGGCGCGCTGGATGGCCGTGTATGAGACGTAGACCCACGTCAGTACCAGGATCAGGAACGCCGCCACGCTGGGCACGAGGAGTGATGCGGTGGAAAGCTGGCGTACGCCGTCGGCCAGCAGCGATGCCAACAGGACGCCGTAGGCCAGGAGGTGGAGTTCGCGCAGGATGGCCTGCCGTAGCGGCCGAAAGGCCCGCACAACCCAGTACAATCCGAGCGCGGAGCAGCCCAGGATGCCGGCGCCGAGGGCACCGCCGAGGCGGGGCCCCCCGAGGCTTGGGAGGAGCGCCAACGCAATCGTTGCTCCGACGAGGGTTGCCTCTGGCAGGGCCACCCAGAAGCGGCGCCGGGCAAGGAGTTCGCGATGGATGTCGTGCACCATCTCTTCGAGCACGAAGACGACGTTGATGCCGGCGAGCGCGAAGAATCCGAAGCTGACCAGGACTGCCAGGACCTGGAAGTCGCGCTGTTCCAGCAGGGCCACGCCGGCGGCCGCCGAGGCAACGTAAAGGATGGACACCAGGCCCCACGCGACGGCGAAGGCCCGGTGTCCCATGCGGAACTTGAGGCCGACGGCTGCCACCAGGTAAACCATGGACAGGATGGTGCCGAGGCGGGCGGCCAGATCGCGGGTGGATGGCCACTGGACGGGCATGAAGGCCAACACGACGAGTGCGGCGGCGCCGATCCACATCCACCCGCGCGCCTCCCCCTCCTGGAACGGCCGCGATCTCTCCGCACCTGCCTGGCGTGCCCGCTCCATGCGTGGCGCGTGCAGGGCCCGGTCGCTTTGGCGGGGCAACACGTCCCCTACGGCGTTCCAGCTTATACGGACGGCGAAGCGCCCGGGCGGCGTCGGGTCTCTGGCTAGTACGTGTAGAAGCCCCGTCCCGTCTTGCGGCCCAGGTGGCCCGCCTGGACCTTTTGCACGAGCAGGGGGCACGGGCGGTACTTGGGGTCCTTGAAGCCGTCGTAGAGGACGTTTAGGATGGCCAGGCAGGTGTCGAGGCCGATGAAGTCTGCCAGGGTGAGGGGGCCCATGGGGTGGTTCATGCCGAGCTTCATGATGGCGTCAATGTCCTCTGGGGTGGCAACGCCTTCGTTGAGGCAGAAGATGGCTTCGTTGATCATGGGCATCAGGACCCGGTTGCTGATGAAGCCGGGGAAGTCCTTGCAGGGGTGGCATTCCTTGCCCATGTGTCGGCCGACGCCGAGGATGAGTTCGGTCGTGTCCGGGCTGGTCTCGGCGCCCTCGATGACCTCAATGAGTTTCATCAATGGCACCGGATTCATGAAGTGCATGCCGATGAAGCGCTCGGGCCGCTTGGTGGCCGCGGCTAGGGCCGTGATGGGGATGCTGCTGGTGTTGCTGGCAAAGATCGCCTTGGGCTGGACGATGGTGTCCAGTTCGCGCCACAGGCGCGCCTTCACGTCCAGGTCTTCGATGACCGCTTCGATCACCAGGTGGCAGTCCGCCAGATCCTCGTTCGATGTGCTGGTGGCAATGCGCCCGCGGGCGGCGTCGGCGTCGCCCTGGGACAGCTTGCCCTTCTCGACGAACTTGGCCAAGCTCTTTTCGATGCCCGCCAGGCCGCGCTCAACGAATTCCTCCTTCAAATCCACCAGAATCACGTCGTAGCCAGCCTGGGCAGCCACCTGGGCGATGCCAGCGCCCATCTGGCCGGCGCCGACGACGCCGAGCTTGGAGATCGTCATGGCGGGCCCCACCCAGGGTTGCCACATAAGCAGGATGCCACGCGCACCGGTCGGGCCGGAACGACTACACGATGAGGCGGTGCCGCCGGAACAACACCAGTGCCAGTACCGGACCCAGGATGGCCAGCCCTAGGCCGATCGCCGCGATGACGATGCCTCCAATCAGTCCCGCAGATGGGGCCAGGCCCGCCGACCCCATCACCCAGAATTGAATCCCCAAGAGCGGGGGCAAGATGATGGCTACACTGCGCTGGCCGGCATCCTTGGTGGTCTTGGCCCGCATGGTGACCACGATGATCCAACTGTTGATGACGAAGAACGGCACCGCCTGGACGAGGGGAACAACTAGGAGGCCAATCAGGCCCCAGAGCAGTCCCCACCAGCCGTAGAGAATCGTTGACACGGCGGCTACGGCAAGGCCTCCGATCAGGCCAATCACACCGCTGCTGATGGAGATGGCCAACAGTTTGGATAGCAGGATGACGGTGTCGTCGAGCGGACCGGCCAGCAGGGTTTCGAGGGTGTGGCGTTCGCGTTCCCCGGCCACCGTGTCCACGGCCAGATTCATCGACATGCTGAAGGCGCCAAAGGCCGCAACGAGCAACCCTACCATGGTTGCAAAGCCGGCTGCCGCGCCTCGGCCAAGCCCGCTGGGCGCGTCACCGGCTATAAAGAAGCCAATGAATGCCGTGGCGGCAGCGCCCGCCAGCACGGACAGGGCGATCCCTGCGACGATGGTGCCGCTGATTTTGCCCGCCGGCCGCAGGGCTTCGGTGACCTCCTTGGCAATCAGGGCAGTGGCGCTCACGGGGCCTCCATCAGAGAGAGGAACTCGTCTTCGAGGCTGGCGCGCACCCGTTCGACACCTTCGATGGCGATGCCGTTTCGCACCAAGCTGGCGACGATGGGTGCTGCGGGGGCATCGTTATGCAAATGGAGCAGGATGCCGTCCTGTTCGGCAGAAATGTCGGCGATTTCCTTGCGACGGCGCAGGGCTGCCAGCGCTCGACCCTGGATGCCCTCGGCGATGATCCGGATACGGGGGCCGGCGGATCGCAACTGGCCCGGGGTGCCGGCGGCCACAGCGCGCCCGGCGCGCACGACGGCTACCTGGTCACACATCGCTTCGGCCTCCTTCATGTTGTGCGTGGTCAGAAACACCGTCGCGCCGGTTTCTCGGGTGACGCGAACCAGGAATTCCCGCAACTCGGCGGCCACCTGGGGGTCGAAGCCGCTGGTGGGCTCGTCGAGGAAGACCAGTTCGGGGTTGGTGATGAACGCCCGCAGAACCGCGAGGCGCCGCTTCATCCCCCGGCTCAGTTGGGCTGCCGGATCTTCGGCCCGCTCGGACCAGCCCGTGTGCTCCAGCAGAGAATAGGCGCGTGCGATGGCGTCCCGCTTCCCGACACCAAACTGGCGCGCATGGAAACTCAGGTTATCGAGGACGCTGAGTCGCTCGTACAGCCCATCGTGCTCCAGGAGGACGCCGCACCGGGCGCGGACCTCGTGGGCGTGGCGGCGCACGTCGTGACCCAAAACATGGACATCGCCCCGGTCGGCAGGCAACAGTCCGAGCAGGACGTGCAGCGTCGTGGTTTTGCCGGCACCGTTGGGGCCGAGGAAGCCAAAAACGCACCCCGCGGGCACCTGCAAATCAAGGCCATCCAATGCCTGGACGCGGCCGTAACTCTTGGAGAGGCCCCGGGTTTCAATGGCGAACGTCATGGCGGCCTCCGGCTGTTCGGGTTTCGCCTCCGGCGGGAATCACATAACCCCCAGCCCGCCCCGGTTGATAATTCAGTCCAAACCCGGGCGATCCCTGTGGAGGGCCAGCCATCCAGAAACCGGTTGTTCCAGCACGACGCCATCGCTGGGTAAGACGGTGAGTCGGAATTCGCGGGGTTCCTCGTCCAGGAGGGCTTCGAGCAAGAGGGGGCTTGGCCCAGTGGCCGCCGCGGGCTCGCTCCAGGATTCCCCCGTGCGCCAAGCCAGGCGAACCTCCAGGTTTTCTGCGTCCGCCGAGGCGGCATCCCACTCCACCAGGACCAAGGCCCGGCGGGTGCCAGCATCGGCGGGCAGATCGAACTCCACCGCCTGGCCAACGGCCGCCCCGGTCGTAGCCAAGCGGGCGACGGGTCCCAGGACCGACTCAAAGGGATAGGTGTTGATCAGGGTCGAAACGGACACCCCCGGCGACGCCGCCTCTGGGTCCTCCGCTGCGCCGAACCAGTGGCGGGCATGGAATCCGGCGTAGCCACCCCACGCGAGGGTGATGAGAACCACGAGTACGGCGGTCCATTGGCGCAGATGCCCCGGCTTCACGACAGGTGCTGTGCCGGCTACAGTGAAGGGCTTTGCGGGCCGAGAGCCAACGTGCGCAACAGGAGAAATCACCCTAGGGGGACAGGGCCAGAGGGCCACCCCGCCGTCTGCCCACCGGCGGCGCCCGAGGCGGCCGCCCCCCGACCAGCTCTTCCCCTGGGCCCGTGTCTCTTGGGCCCTTTGACTGAGTAGATTCATGCATTTTCCAGGCGCCAGCCTGGCCACGAAAGACGAGAGACGCCCTTGACGCCACCCACGGCTGACCGGGGCCGGGGTGAACGCCTCGCGCCGGCGCAAGCGTTCGCACCTGCCCTGGATGCCATCCTCCAGCACGCGCTGCGCCCCGTAGCCGCAGGCCTGGCCATTCTCTACCTGTTGCTGGCGGCGAGCCGGTTCGCGGCCCTGCGCGGGGCCACATGGCGCCGACCGGACGCCGCGACGATCCTGACAGTGGAACAGATCATCGTCGCAGCAGGAATGTTGGCCATCGCCTGGGCGCTGCCCCGCACACCCGCGCGCCGGGCACACGTTTTCCTGTTTGTCATGGCCGTCGCGATTGCCATCGACAGCGCCCTGCACATGTATCTGATCGATCGTACGTCCGAATCGATCACGTTCGTCTTGGCCATCCTGGGCCTCGCGTTCGTTTCCACATCGTTGCGTTGGCACACCGCCACCCTGGCAACCCTGCTGGCGGCATGGGTCGTCGGCGTCGCCATCGCCATCAGTTCCCCGATGGCCATCGTGGACGAGATGGGAATGTTTGTCCTCATTGCGGCTGCGCTGTCGGTGATTCTTTTTGCTGCACGCCGGGGGACCCTGCTGCGCCTGGAGGGATTGCGCCAGGAAGCCAACGACCTCAACGAAAACCTGATGCGAGCCAACCGCGAACTCGACGCCTTTGCCCACCGCATCAGCCACGACCTCAATACACCCCTCACAACGCTGAAGCTTCAACTGCACATTCTGAAGGGCGACGGCGGCCAGCCCCGCCCGGAGCTTGTCAAGATCGAGCGCGCCACCCAGACCATGCAGGAACTGGTCAGCGACCTGTTGTGGCTGTCCCGCGCCGACAGCCGACCCCTGCGTCTGGCCGAAGTGGATGTGACCCTGATGGCTCGCCAAATCGTGGCGACGCTGGAGGCCGCCCACCCGGACCGGCGGGTCCTCACCCTGATCGACGACGACATCCGGGTGCACGCCGATGCGGGTCTGCTGCGCATCGTCCTGCTGAACCTGCTCCAGAATGCCTGGAAATTCACGAGCCGTGAGCGCTCGCCGGTGGTGGAAGTGCAACGGGTGGGCCGGCCCCAGTGCACGGACGGTTTCCGCGTGCGTGACAATGGAGCCGGATTCCGTCCCAGCGAGGCGGGCCGAATCTTCGAAGCCTTCCAGCGCCTTCATTCCACGAAACAATTCCCCGGCAGCGGCATCGGGCTAGCCACCGTGCACCGCATCATCGAGCGGCACGGAGGAACCATCACGGCCAGCGCACAACCGAATCGCGGCGCCGCTTTCACGGTCACCCTGCCGCGGCCGGGGGACGACCGGGCGCAGTCGGGCGCAGCGTCCTCGCCGGGTCAGGAGGAGGCTTCGTCGTGAACCCGGGCGCTCTGGCGGCGCGCCTGCCGTCCGCCAGGCACGTCCACGTCAAACGGGCATCCGGAAGACCAGGATGCTACGACCCACGCGAAGGATCGCCCCGGTGTTGAGGGGTGCCCGCGCACCCCGGGACATGGTCTGCCAATCCAGCACAGTACCGTTGCTGCTGTACAGGTCGGCCACCTCGAAGCCCGTTTCTGCCCGCCGAACCTCAACGTGCCGGGTGCTGACAAAGGGGTCGTAGTCCAGGCACAGGCTGGCGTTGGGGTCGCGACCAATGAGCCAGGGACCTTCGCCGAGCAGGGGCGTCAAGTGGCCTACCCGCAGGCCATGCACGATGGTCAGGGTTGGGGCGACGCGCACCTCCTTCTGGTCCTCGATGCCCGTCAGCAGCGGCGTGGTGACCGGGCGTACCGTCTCATCATCGTGCAGCCGGGGCTCGGCGCCGCAGAGCTTGCCCAGCTTCTCATGGATCAGGAACAACTGCTGCGGGACGACGACGAAGTGGTTGGCAGCACCCATGCCACGGCGCAGTTGCACGCGCGTGACGGCACCGATTTCCACCAGTTGGTCCACGTGCCGCTGGGCGGTCTGGCGGGCCAGCCGCAACTCCGTGGCAATGTCCTCAATGTGTTGAGGCTCCTGCAAAAAGCGCAGCAGGCCAAGGCGCTTGGCGTTGGCAAGGGCTCGCAACTCACGCGAAATGCCCTCCAGTTCGTCGACGCCGCCGTCTGTTGTCAAGGCCTTCATGCGGCCACCTACCGGGAAGCGACAGCGGCGGGCGCATGAAGAACGCTTTCCTTTCGCGTGCCCGGCAATTTCGCCCAGTCCATGGCCTGCAGCAATGCCCGTCGCATCGCTTGCGCGTCGGCAAAACGCTCCGCGGGATCCTTTGCCAGTGCCATCTCCAGGAAGGGCACCACCCAGGAGGGGCGGTCCGTGAGGGTCAACTGGGGCGCCGCCGATAAGATCAGTTGGCGCACCTGGAAATCGTCTCGGCCGGCCAGAGGCAGATAGAAGTGCCCCGTCAGGAGCTGGTGGAACAGAACGCCGGCCGTGTACAGGTCGCTGCGGGCGTCCACCGTGAGGCCGCGAACCTGTTCGGGGCTCATGTAGAGCAGGGTGCCGACGGCGCCGCCGTCGAGGCCGGTTGCGTCGGCGCGCAGTTCCCGTGCAACGCCGAAATCAGCCACCACCACGCGGCCGTCCTTGTGCATAAGCAGGTTTTCCGGCTTGATGTCCCGGTGCACGATGCCCACAGCGTGGGCAGCATCCAGCCCCGCGAGAACCTGGTCGAGTACGTCTGCCGCCTCGTCGATGGACAGCCGGCCCCGGCGGGCCAGCAACTGGTGCAGGTTCCCTGCGTCAGCGTAGTCCATCACGATCGCCGCCTCATGGGCTCCTTCCAGAACCTCCCGCACGCGCAGCACATTGGGGTGTCGGATGGAGGCAACCAGGCGGGCCTCCCGCAGCAGCGCCGCCGCAGCGCGCCCTCCGTACACCGTGGTTCCGACCGCCTTGACGGCGACCTCCTCCTGCCCCTGCTCGTCGTAGGCCAGGTACGCTCGCCCATGGGCCCCCTGCCCCAGCAGGCGATGCACGCGGTACCGGCCGGCCAGGAGGGCTCCCGGTTCGATGGGGGGCAACGTGGGCGATGGAGCCGCGCGAGGTGCGGGGCCGCGCCGCGCAAGGAGGTCCGCTTCCAGGGCATGCGCATCGGATGGCCGCACGCCGAGCTTTTCCCGCAGGCGTTCAAGGCTGGCGCGCTCGCTGGCGGCCACCTCAGATCCACGGATAGCGTCCTGCAGGGCGGCCCGATACACCTCAAGCTTGCGAAAAGCCACGTAATCCGGCGTGCGGCCCACGCCGGGCAGGGCCATGCCGGCCAAGTTCTCGGCCAGGCGCTGCACCGGCCCCACGGCGAAAAGAAGCAAACCGACGGCGGCGATGCCGACGTACGGGCCCACCGAGGCGTGAATCAGGCTGCTGGCACCCCAGTTGACCAGCAGGAACACGGTCACGAACGCCGCCACGACGCTACCGCGGCGCACCGTCCAGTGGAGCTTGAGATCCAGATCGAACAACTGGTACCGCGCCAAGGCATGCACCAGGACCGCCACCATCAGCAACCGCCACAGGCCAAGCGTGGCTCCCGAGGGCAGCCAGGCGCCCGAAAACGCCTCCAGCACCGCCGAGGCGGCCGGTACGAGGAAGGCCCCCAGCAGCCACCGGTCCCGTTCCTCGGGCCGGGGCGGGCGCACCACAAGGTGCACGAACAGGGCAATGAGAAGAACCGCGCCAACAACATAGGCCGAGATCAGGCTCGCCGCCGTAGTCTTGCTCACCGTGGTGGTGGCCGCCGGCGCGAAGAAGAAGAACAGGTTGCGGATGGTGTAATAGCTGCTGAACATCACAACAGCCACCAGAATGCCCCGCTCGCGGTACCTGGGCGTACCCGGGCGTGCTGCGCGGTAGCGCCGGTAGAAAGCCAGGATCGTCGCGTACAGGGCAATCAGAAACGGTAGCACCAGCAGCCACAGGACTGCGGGGCCAACGGTGGCCGACGTACCCTCACCCTGTTGGCTCACCAATGGCACGAAAAGATCGTACCGCTGCACCACCAGCACCAGGCCCGTGGACGCCAACAACGCCCCGCCCCAGGTAAGCAGCCGCCCGGCGAGTCCGCCGATGGCCACGGCGGCAAACCGCATGAGGTAGAACCAGGCCAGGATCAGCAGGGCGTCGGAGATGTTGAGCAGCATCCGGACAACCGCGGGATCGTCCACCATCCGCGACGCATTGGCGGTGACGATTTGCAGGCCCCACGGCAACGCAAACAGGCCGAAGAACACCGGCAAGGCCCGCCACGGGCGGACCACGAGCAGAAGCCCGCCCAGAATGGCCAGGGGAACGCCTGAAACGAGGGCAAGAACGGCCTCCTGGGTTACAGGCAACAGTCAATCCTCCCGTCCCAGCTTGCCGCTGGGAAATGAAGCCTACGCCGCACCGCCGAAGCCGTAACCGATGATCGGGTAGCCGCCGCTGCCGATCTGGGCAGGGCAACGGGGGTCGCACTGGAAGTGGCCTGCGAGGAGCGCGTCCAAGTGGCGCTCCAGGGCAGGCATGCCGTCAACGCTGATGATGTGGTCCAGGTCGGTGCCCGGTGCCACCTGCGGTTCGCCCAACTCGATGCGAAGGGCGTAGGTGCCCGCGGCAACACTCGCCGAGGCAACGATCGAGCCGTCACCTTGAACCTCGCCATCAGCCAACCGGGTCGTGCAGTCCTCATTGAACAAGGCAACCTTCAGTTCGATGTTCATCGCCATGGCGAAGGCGGACGGCTCAACGGTGGTGGTCAGCGTGGCAGCGCTGGCGACCGTGAAGTGGTAATGATCCACTTCGTCGTCCACGTAAACCAGGACGCCGGAGGATTCGGGATCGTTGGCTGCAAAGGTCTTGTTGGCCGAGTCGCAGGCGTCGGTGGCATCGCCGTACGTGCCGCCGTCGTACTGGTATTTGCAGAACTCATCCTCAAGCTCTGGCTGGCCCAGCAGGGCGCACGCCGGGTTCAAAAAGTCCTCAACCTGGCTTGCCGTCGCCGCAACGCTGGCCAGCAACAGGATGATTGCAACTGCACTCCGCACCATGCTCACCGTGCTGCCGGATTGTTTGTCGCTACTTGTATCTGTTCAGTCGGCGGAGTAAACCCGCAGCGCAGGTGGTGCAACCACCGGGGTCTTCCGGCGCCCCCGAGGTGCCTGTGGAAGGGGATGCTTGCTTGCTCGTGCGCGGGATAGGCTGGGTCTGGCGGCGCCTTGGTGGCTTCCAATCCGGTTCGGCGACGGTGCCGCGACATCCGCAACGAAGCCGAAGTCGCTTACCATGCCGGTGCGCCGCTGTGCCGCTGCGCGGCTGGGCCGGGTCCCGACCAGGGGTTGTCGTCACCGCAGACGTGGACGTCGGCCCTGCCCCGCCTGCCCGACAGCAAGGGTGGGCCCGGCATCCAGG